>NZ_MIIV01000222.1:0-76758 GCF_001743015.1 Shigella sp. FC1567 | reverse complement strand
AGTGGAGTGGCTGACGGATAATGGTTCATGCTACCGGGCTAATGAAACACGCCAGTTCGCCCGGATGTTGGGACTTGAACCGAAGAACACGGCGGTGCGGAGTCCGGAGAGTAACGGAATAGCAGAGAGCTTCGTGAAAACGATAAAGCGTGACTACATCAGTATCATGCCCAAACCAGACGGGTTAACGGCAGCAAAGAACCTTGCAGAGGCGTTCGAGCATTATAACGAATGGCATCCGCATAGTGCGCTGGGTTATCGCTCGCCACGGGAATATCTGCGGCAGCGGGCTTGTAATGGGTTAAGTGATAACAGATGTCTGGAAATATAGGGGCAAATCCAGTGACGTAGATCAAGACTGGTCCGCGAACGTGGGTGTTAAATATACTTGGTAATATTCTTCACTCCGAAGAAATTCTGGTAATTTAATCTAAATAATGCCCGTCAAGGATTTGACGGGCATTACTGCAAAGGACGCGCAAATGTTATCTGTAGTTAAACCTCTTCAGGAATTTGGTAAGCTCGATAAATGTTTGTCCAGATACGGTACGCGCTTCGAGTTTAATAATGAAAAGCAAGTTATATTTTCCAGTGATGTCAATAGCGAAGATACTTTCTTTATTTTAGAGGGCGTTATCTCTCTGCGTAGAGAAGAAAACGTACTTATCGGTATTACCCAGGCTTCTTATATTATGGGGCTGGCTGATGGTTTAATGAAAAACGATATACCATACAAATTAATATCAGAAGGAAATTGTACGGGATATCATCTACCAGCCAAACAAACCATTACGCTTATTGAACAAAATCAACTCTGGCGAGACGCTTTTTACTGGTTAGCCTGGCAAAATAGAATTCTGGAATTACGCGACGTGCAGCTCATTGGGCATAATTCCTACGAACAAATCCGCGCAACATTATTATCAATGATTGACTGGAATGAAGAATTGCGATCACGTATTGGTGTGATGAATTATATCCATCAACGTACACGCATATCGCGTTCTGTCGTCGCAGAAGTTCTCGCTGCTTTGCGTAAAGGCGGCTATATCGAAATGAATAAAGGCAAACTGGTCGCTATCAACTGTTTGCCTTCAGAGTATTAATCAGGATGCAGGGATAACCAACGGTTTATTCCCGCTTAGCTCGGTCACCAGATCATTGATGCCATCGCTCATATTTTTAAAGCGCGTCAACGGCGAACGAGTGACCACCACAAACGCGCCAATATTCTTCTGCGGGATCATCGCCATATAGGTAATGAAACCGCCACCACCGCCTGTCTTCTGAATAATCCCCGGACGACCCTCTTTCGGGGCCATATATACCCAGCCTAAACCAAGCGCATCCGCTTTGCCGGGGACATCCATGCCAATCACTTTGGTAAACTGCGCGCGCTGATAAATCAACGTCTGCATGCGATCTGCCTGGTTACTGCGCTGATAAAAATCAGATGATAAATACTGCTGCATCCAGCGCATCATATCGCCAGGCGTGGAATAGACGCCGCCGCTGCCAATTGCCGCCAGCGTGTTATTGCACGGACTGGCACCGCGCTCAGCAACCATTAAGCGGCGGCACTGATCCGGTGAGGGGGTGTAGGTGGTGTCTTTCATCCCCAATGGACGGGTAATCTGCTCTTCAAACAACTGGGTATAAGGCTTGCCGGACGCATTCGCCAGTGCATCTGCCAGCAGGTCGAACGCAAGGTTAGAGTACGCCGCCTGACTGCCTGGCGCGGCTTTCAGCTTCGCCGTAGAAAGGTATTTCCAGCGTTGCTCGCGCGTTGGCCAGACAAACACCGGACGATGTGCCGCGCCACCGGGCTGTTCACGGGGCAGGGCGCTGGTATGGGTTGCCAGATTCACTAGGGTAATGGGCGTCCCATTGTAGGTTGGCACGCGTGCGCCTGGCGGAGCATATTTACTTAGCGGATCGTTTAACTTCACGGTCCCCTGGTCGAGCAATTTCACCAGCATTTCACTGGTCATTAGCTTGGTGAGGGAAGCAATACGCACGACCGAATCCAGCTGCGGGCGAACGTTATTACCAGGTCGCGTTTCGCCATAACTGCGAAAGACGCGCTGGTTACCGTCGATAACAACCAGCGCCATCCCCGTGGCACCGCTGCCGTAAAAAATATGATCGGCATAACGATCGACAATATCAGAGGCAAACTCCGGTTCAGTGATCGGCTGCGCCGCATGGACGGAGGTCAATGACGCCGCACACAGCACGGCAGAAAAAAGCAGACTACGTTTCAACGGTGGTGTCCATAGATTGAATGAAGGTAACTGAGCGTATTTATACTACTCATTGATGGATTGCAAAGGGCGAATTAGTGCAATAATAGTGTTAAAAACGTAACGGCGCGTAAACACGATCTTTTTCCTGCTCACCAATGCCTGCATTTGTGATCCTGCGCGTGTTAATCCGCTTATGTAAACAATCTTTGGTTTGTGAAATCCGTCGAAACAATTCTTATGGTCAGGCTGGCGAACTAAGCGCCTTGCTATGGGTCACAATGGGCGGTTTCATTTGGCTGACGCTTTGTAGTGGTCATGCGGTTAATACACAGCAGTTGTTAAAACGATAAGAAGTTAGCAGGAGTGCATATGTTTAAGTCTTTTTTCCCAAAGCCGGGAGCGTTTTTTCTCTCGGCCTTTGTTTGGGCATTGATTGCCGTTATCTTCTGGCAAGCCGGTGGGGGAGACTGGGTGGCGCGTATCACCGGCGCTTCCGGGCAGATCCCGATTAGCGCCGCGCGTTTCTGGTCGTTGGATTTCCTGATTTTTTACGCTTACTACATTGTTTGCGTAGGACTTTTTGCATTTTTCTGGTTTATCTACAGCCCGCACCGTTGGCAATACTGGTCAATACTCGGTACTGCACTGATCATCTTCGTCACCTGGTTTTTGGTGGAAGTCGGAGTCGCCGTCAACGCCTGGTATGCACCGTTCTATGATCTGATTCAAACCGCGCTAAGTTCGCCGCATAAAGTCACTATCGAACAATTTTACCGCGAAGTGGGCGTCTTTCTGGGGATTGCGCTGATCGCGGTGGTGATCAGTGTACTGAACAACTTCTTTGTCAGTCACTATGTGTTCCGCTGGCGTACGGCGATGAACGAATATTACATGGCGAACTGGCAACAACTGCGTCATATCGAAGGTGCCGCACAGCGTGTGCAGGAAGACACCATGCGTTTTGCTTCAACGCTGGAGAATATGGGCGTCAGTTTTATCAACGCCATCATGACGTTGGTCGCCTTCCTGCCGGTGCTGGTAACGCTCTCCGCGCATGTGCCGGAGCTGCCGATTATCGGGCACATTCCGTATGGTCTGGTGATTGCCGCTATCGTCTGGTCGCTGATGGGGACCGGATTGCTGGCAGTGGTAGGGATCAAACTGCCGGGGCTGGAGTTTAAAAACCAGCGAGTAGAGGCCGCCTACCGTAAAGAGCTGGTTTATGGTGAAGACGATGCCACGCGCGCGACGCCGCCTACGGTACGCGAGCTGTTTAGCGCCGTACGGAAAAACTATTTTCGCCTCTATTTTCACTATATGTATTTCAACATCGCCCGCATTCTCTATTTGCAGGTCGATAACGTTTTCGGTTTGTTCTTGCTGTTTCCGTCAATTGTTGCCGGTACGATTACGCTCGGCCTGATGACGCAGATTACCAACGTTTTTGGTCAGGTTCGCGGTGCTTTCCAGTACCTGATTAACTCATGGACCACACTGGTTGAGTTGATGTCTATCTACAAACGTCTGCGCAGCTTTGAACATGAGCTGGATGGTGACAAAATTCAGGAAGTAACCCATACCTTGAGCTAAAAAGGAGAAGTAATGTCGCGCGTCAATCATCTATCTTCGCTGTCATTGTTGGCGGTTCTGGTTTTAGCGGGGTGTAGTAGTCAGGCTCCGCAACCGTTGAAAAAGGGCGAAAAAGCGATAGATGTAGCGAGCGTCGTGCGGCAGAAGATGCCTGCGAGCGTGAAAGACCGCGATGCCTGGGCGAAAGATCTCGCCACCACCTTTGAAAGTCAGGGGCTGGCACCGACGCTGGAAAACGTCTGCTCGGTGCTGGCGGTGGCGCAGCAGGAGTCAAATTATCAGGCAGATCCGGCCGTTCCGGGCTTAAGCAAGATCGCCTGGCAAGAGATTGACCGTCGTGCTGAACGGATGCACATTCCTGCTTTTCTGGTTCATACCGCGCTAAAAATCAAATCGCCAAACGGCAAAAGTTATAGCGAACGGTTAGATTCGGTGCGTACAGAAAAGCAATTGAGCGCGATTTTTGACGATCTGATCAGCATGGTACCAATGGGGCAGACGCTGTTTGGTTCGCTTAATCCGGTGCGCACCGGTGGGCCGATGCAGGTCAGCATTGCTTTTGCCGAACAGCATACCAAAGGGTATCCGTGGAAAATGGACGGTACAGTTCGTCAGGAAGTCTTCAGTCGCCGCGGCGGGTTGTGGTTTGGTACTTACCATTTACTGAATTATCCCGCCAGCTATAGCGCACCGATATACCGCTTTGCTGATTTTAACGCTGGCTGGTACGCCAGCCGTAATGCCGCGTTTCAGAACGCGGTCAGTAAGGCCAGCGGCGTGAAGCTGGCACTGGACGGTGATTTAATTCGTTACGACAGTAAAGAACCCGGGAAAACCGAACTGGCAACGCGCAAACTGGCGGGAAAACTGGGGATGAGCGACAGCGAAATTCGCCGTCAGTTAGAGAAAGGTGACAGCTTCTCTTTTGAGGAGACGGCGCTGTACAAGAAAGTTTATCAACTTGCCGAAGCGAAAACGGGTAAATCACTACCCCGCGAAATGTTGCCTGGCATTCAACTGGAAAGCCCGAAAATCACCCGCAACCTGACTACGGCCTGGTTTGCGAAGCGCGTAGACGAACGGCGGGCGCGTTGTATGAAACAGTGATCAAACAGGAATGTCATGCCAGATAAGGCGTTTTAGGCCGTATCTGGCAACGTAAATCTTACTGGCGGCGATGTCGCCAGTGCAGCCATAGCGCCACCACTGCAAAAATGAGGCAGCCTACTAAAAACGGGATCAGCCCGAAAATGGTGCCGACACCTAAACCAATTTCCACCCGTGGGCGACCTGTTTCCTGGACCTGCATTAAACGCTCATAGACGCCGGGCGCATGCACTAACAGGTTCAGCAATTGCGCCCCAGCCCAAAAGCAAAACAGCACAAACAACGCATAGGCAATGTTGCCAGGCGTTGAAGAGGCATTGCGATATTTTCCGCTAAACAGCGATTTTGACAGGGTGAAATCAGCCATAAAAACCTCCGGAAGTCATCTGCTTCTCTTCTGGTGTGATACCAGCGGCTTATGGCAAGTCTGACAGGTCATTTAGATTGTCAATATCAGAATCATGGTAAATTGATGTTGGGAATATTCCCGAAGCGTGAATCTTCGTTGTGAGTCACAAAATGGCAACCTTAAGTTAAATTTATTAACAATTACGAAAATGTTGTCTACACCACAGACGGTTGTTACAGAATATGCAAGGATGTTGTTTTTCGTTAACGGAGCTGCCATGAATCTGCCTGTAAAAATCCGCCGTGACTGGCACTACTATGCGTTCGCCATTGGCCTTATATTCATTCTTAATGGCGTGGTGGGGTTACTGGGATTTGAAGCAAAAGGTTGGCAGACCTATGCCGTCGGTCTGGTGACGTGGGTGATTAGTTTCTGGCTGGCGGGGTTGATTATTCGTCGTCGCGATGAAGAAACTGAAAACGCCCAATAAGAATATTATCGGGCGTTAAAATATTACATTGTGGTTTTCAATGCGTTATCCGCAGCGTGACGCTCCAGCGCCAGCTCAATCAAACGTGTGATCAGATCGGTGTAACCCAGACCGCTGGCTTGCCACAGCTTCGGATACATACTGATGTTGGTGAAGCCAGGCAGTGTGTTGATCTCGTTGATCACCACTTCGTTCTCTGGGGTTAAAAACACGTCTACACGCGCCATGCCTGCGCATCCCAACGTTTGATAAGCCTGAACGGCAATCGCCCGGATCTTATCGTTGATTTCTGGCGCAATGGCTGCCGGAACTACCACTTTCGCGCCATCTTCGTCAATGTACTTGGTGTCGTAGGCATAGAAGTCGCTGGTGAGTACGATCTCGCCACAGGTGCTGGCTTGCGGGTTGTCGTTGCCCAGAACTGCGCATTCGATCTCACGACCTTTGATCCCTTGCTCAACGATCACTTTATGATCGAATTCGAACGCCAGATCGACGGCAATTGCGTACTGTTCTTCACTGGTTACTTTGCTGACACCAACAGAAGAGCCCTGATTAGCCGGTTTTACAAACAGTGGTAACCTCAGTTTAGACTCCACTTCGGCAAAACTAATGTTGTGACGATTGGCGCGCGTCAGGGTAATAAATGGCGCAATGTTCAGCCCGGCATCGCGCAGCAGACGTTTGGTAACATCTTTATCCATACAGGCTGCTGAAGCCAGAACATCAGAACCTACAAACGGTAAATTGGCGACCCGCAGCATTCCCTGCAAGGAACCATCTTCGCCCAGCGTACCGTGGACAATCGGGAAAATGACATCCACCGTCGGTAACGGCTGACCGTTTTGCGCGTCGATAAGCTGATGCTCATGTTTACTTGGCACCTGCGCAAGGCTAGTCGCCGAAGGGCGCAACGCAATATGGGCAGGATCGTCTGCATTTAGCAGATAATTGCTGGCATCGCTGACGTGCCATTGCCCTTGTTTATCAATGCCCAGCAGCACAACGTCGAAGCGACTTTTATCAATGGCATCGACAATGTTTTTTGCCGATTGCAGAGACACTTCATGTTCCGCTGATTTACCACCAAAAACGATTCCTACCCGCAGTTTTTCCATCTTAAAAACCTATCCCGTCTAACACAAAGTGCATACATTACCACGACAAAACGGGGGATTCGCGGCCTTCTGACAGAATGTTGCAATCTTCTGCTGACAAAGCGTGCAACGTAATGGTGAAGAAAGTGCGTTATTACAAAGATGTGCGCGAGATCACAAAAATGATGAACGGGAAGCTAATTTATTCCTGGCTTAAATGGCCATGCGGTGAGTTTTTTCTCTTAGTTGTAAGTAAACGCAGAGAATATATTTCATAACTTTTGTTTATAATAAAGGTTGATAATTAAAGGCCTGTTCTTTGTGTGGTTAATTATTTAAATATGAGAAACGTTTCGCTGGTAATCAAACAAAGAACATTTGCGCAAAGTATTTCCTTTGTCATAAAAATAATACTTCCAGACACTATGAAGTTGTGAAACATAATGTTAACTTCTCCATACGTTGGATAAGGAAATACAGACATGAAAAATCTCATTGCTGAGTTGTTATTAAAGCTTGCCCAAAAAGAAGAAGAGTCGAAAGAACTGTGCGCGCAGGTAGAAGCTTTGGAGATTATCGTCACTGCAATGCTTCGCAATATGGCACAAAATGACCAACAGCGCTTGATTGAACAGGTGGAGGGGGCTCTTTACGAGGTAAAGCCTGATGCCAGCATTCCTGACGACGATACGGAGCTGCTGCGCAATTATGTAAAGAAGTTATTGAAGCATCCTCGTCAGTAAAAAGTTAATCTTTTCAACAGCTGTCATAAAGTTGTCACGGCCGAGACTTATAGTCGCTTTGTTTTTATTTTTTAATGTATTTGTACATGGAGAAAATAAAGTGAAACAAAGCACTATTGCACTGGCACTCTTACCGTTACTGTTTACCCCTGTGACAAAAGCCCGGACACCAGAAATGCCTGTTCTGGAAAACCGGGCTGCTCAGGGCGATATTACTGCACCCGGCGGTGCTCGCCGTTTAACGGGTGATCAGACTGCCGCTCTGCGTGATTCTCTTAGCGATAAACCTGCAAAAAATATTATTTTGCTGATTGGCGATGGGATGGGGGATTCGGAAATTACAGCCGCACGTAATTATGCCGAAGGTGCGGGCGGCTTTTTTAAAGGTATCGATGCCTTACCGCTTACCGGGCAATACACTCACTATGCGCTGAATAAAAAAACCGGCAAACCGGACTACGTCACCGATTCGGCTGCATCAGCAACCGCCTGGTCAACCGGTGTCAAAACCTATAACGGCGCGCTGGGCGTCGATATTCACGAAAAAGATCACCCAACGATTCTGGAAATGGCAAAAGCCGCAGGTCTGGCGACCGGTAACGTTTCTACCGCAGAGTTGCAGGATGCCACGCCCGCTGCGCTGGTGGCACATGTGACTTCGCGCAAATGCTACGGTCCGAGCGCGACCAGTGAAAAATGTCCGGGTAACGCTCTGGAAAAAGGCGGAAAAGGATCGATTACCGAACAGCTGCTTAATGCTCGTGCCGACGTTACGCTTGGCGGTGGCGCAAAAACCTTTGCTGAAACGGCAACCGCCGGTGAATGGCAGGGAAAAACGCTGCGTGAACAGGCACAGGCGCGTGGTTATCAGTTGGTCAGCGATGCCGCCTCGCTAAATGCGGTGACGGAAGCGAATCAGCAAAAACCTCTGCTTGGACTGTTTGCTGACGGCAATATGCCAGTGCGCTGGCTAGGACCGAAAGCAACGTACCACGGCAATATCGATAAGCCCGCAGTCACCTGTACGCTTAATCCGCAACGTAATGACAGTGTACCAACCCTGGCGCAGATGACCGACAAAGCCATTGAATTGTTGAGTAAAAATGAGAAAGGATTTTTCCTGCAAGTTGAAGGTGCGTCAATCGATAAACAGGATCACGCTGCGAATCCTTGTGGGCAAATTGGCGAGACGGTCGATCTCGATGAAGCCGTACAACGGGCGCTGGAATTCGCTAAAAAGGATGGCAACACGCTGGTCATAGTCACCGCTGATCACGCCCACGCCAGCCAGATTGTCGCGCCGGATACCAAAGCTCCGGGCCTCACCCAGGCGCTAAATACCAAAGATGGCGCAGTGATGGTGATGAGCTACGGGAACTCCGAAGAGGATTCACAAGAACATACCGGCAGTCAGTTGCGTATTGCGGCGTATGGCCCGCATGCCGCCAATGTCGTTGGACTGACCGACCAGACCGATCTCTTCTACACCATGAAAGCCGCCCTGGGGCTGAAATAAAACCGCGCCCGGCAGTGAATTTTCGCTGCCGGGTGGTTTTTTTGCTGTTAGCAACCAGACTTAATGGCAAATCTCGGGCGCATACGCTCATGGTTAAAACATGAAGAGGGATGGTGCTATGAAAATTACATTACTGGTTACCTTGCTTTTCGGTCTGGTTTTTTTAACCACAGTCGGCGCTGCCGAGAGAACGTTAACCCCACAACAACAGCGTATGACCTCCTGTAATCAGCAGGCGACGGCGCAGGCGTTGAAAGGGGATGCTCGTAAGACCTACATGAGTGATTGCCTGAAGAACAGCAAGTCTGCGCCTGGTGAAAAAAGTTTGACGCCACAGCAGCAAAAGATGCGCGAATGTAATAATCAAGCAACGCAACAATCTCTGAAAGGTGATGATCGTAATAAGTTTATGAGTGCCTGCCTCAAGAAAGCCGCCTGATACCTGATAGTGCTAACGGGTGAGCTACGAAAGTGGCTCACCCGAAATTTCATACTTCTGCCTTTAGCCCCGTCTCTATAATTTGGGAAAATTGTTTCTGAATGTTCCCAAAAATAATGAATGATGAAAACTTTTTCAAAAAAGCGGCGGCGCATGGGGAGGAACCTCCTTTAACTCCTCAAAACGAACATCAGCGGTCCGGGCTGCGCTTCGCCCGTCGCGTCAGACTACCCCGTGCGGTTGGCCTGGCTGGCATGTTCTTACCGATTGCTTCAACGCTGGTTTCGCACCCGCCGCCGGGCTGGTGGTGGCTAGTGTTGGTCGGCTGGGCGTTCGTCTGGCCGCATTTAGCCTGGCAGATAGCGAGCAGGGCCGTCGATCCGCTTAGCCGGGAAATTTACAACTTAAAAACCGATGCAGTATTAGCGGGAATGTGGGTAGGCGTAATGGGCGTAAACGTGCTGCCTTCCACCGCTATGTTGATGATTATGTGTCTGAATTTGATGGGGGCAGGCGGCCCCCGTCTGTTTGTCGCGGGTCTGGTGTTGATGGTGGTTTCCTGCCTTGTCACCCTCGAGCTTACGGGCATTACCGTGTCGTTCAATAGTGCGCCGCTGGAATGGTGGCTCTCCCTTCCCATTATTGTCGTTTATCCTCTGCTGTTTGGCTGGGTCAGCTACCAGACGGCAACCAAACTGGCGGAACATAAACGCAGGTTGCAGGTCATGAGTACCCGCGACGGCATGACGGGCGTGTATAACCGACGTCATTGGGAAACTATGTTACGCAATGAATTTGATAACTGTCGGCGGCATAATCGCGATGCAACGTTACTGATTATCGATATCGACCATTTCAAGAGCATCAACGATACCTGGGGTCATGATGTGGGCGATGAAGCGATTGTGGCGCTTACCCGACAGTTACAAATTACCCTGCGCGGTAGCGATGTGATTGGTCGGTTTGGCGGCGATGAGTTTGCAGTAATCATGTCCGGTACGCCAGCTGAGAGCGCCATTACCGCCATGTTACGGGTGCGTGAAGGGCTAAACACGTTACGCTTGCCGAATACGCCACAGGTAACTTTACGGATTAGTGTGGGGGTTGCGCCGCTGAACCCACAAATGAGTCACTATCGTGAGTGGTTGAAATCGGCAGATTTGGCGCTTTACAAAGCAAAGAAAGCCGGACGTAACCGCACCGAAGTGGCGGCCTGACGTCAGGCGAAAGTCATCAGGATTTGCTGAGTTTTTCTGATTTTTCCATACACTTCGTCATCGCTTCGATCACTGCGGCACGGAAGCCTTTCTCTTCCAGTACGCGTACCGCTTCAATGGTGGTGCCTCCCGGTGAGCAGACCATATCTTTCAGTGCCCCCGGATGTTCTCCCGTTTCCAGCACCATTTTTGCGGAACCCATTACCGCCTGAGCGGCAAATTTATACGCCTGGGCGCGTGGCATCCCGCCCAGCACGGCGGCGTCGGCCATCGCTTCGATAAACATAAATACGTAGGCTGGCGAAGAACCGCTCACACCGACTACCGGGTGGATCATCGGCTCAGCAATTACTTCCGCTTCGCCAAAGCAGCGGAAAATATTCAGCACATCAGCGGTATCTTCTGGGGTTACCAGCGCGTTTGGCGTTACGGAGGTCATCCCGGCATTAACCAGCGCGGGAGTGTTCGGCATGGCGCGGATAATTTTCCGGTCATGGCCCAGCGCGCGGGCAAGCTGGTCGAGCGTGACACCTGCAGCAATAGAAACGACCAGAGAGTCTTTATTCAGGCTGGAGGT
This sequence comes from Shigella sp. FC1567, assembly GCF_001743015.1. Lineage (NCBI taxonomy): Bacteria > Pseudomonadati > Pseudomonadota > Gammaproteobacteria > Enterobacterales > Enterobacteriaceae > Shigella > Shigella sp. FC1567. The sequence continues at coordinate 65,387 of NZ_MIIV01000222.1, read as the reverse complement.
GATTTCGCTAAGCACTTTAATCATGATGCCAGGTTTAACGGCAGCAAAAATGATGTCGGCGATTTGCGCCACTTCTTGCGCCGATTCTGCGGCGTTGATGCCGAACTGGTCATGCAGGGCGGCGACTTTATTCGGGGAGGGGGTGTATACCCAGATTTGCCCTGGAAGCACCTGACCGCTGGCAATCAGACCGCCGAGAATGGCTTTTCCCATATTGCCGCAGCCAATAAAACCGATTTTCTTTTCCATTGCCTCACTCCTGCCGTGAAATTCATTGTTTTGATAATCGCTGGCAGAAGCATAAACAGAACTATGCCGGAAGGCAAAAGCGCGACACAATAGAGGATTACCCAACAAAGGATGACTTTATGACAATTTGGGTGGATGCTGACGCGTGTCCCAATGTAATTAAAGAGATTTTGTATCGCGCGGCGGAACGTATGCAGATGCCGCTGGTACTGGTAGCAAACCAGAGTTTACGCGTGCCGCCATCGCGATTTATTCGTACGCTGCGCGTCGCGGCAGGTTTCGACGTTGCCGATAACGAAATTGTCCGGCAGTGTGAAGCGGGCGATTTGGTGATCACCGCAGATATACCTTTGGCTGCTGAAGCCATCGAGAAAGGCGCAGCGGCGCTTAATCCGCGCGGCGAACGTTACACGCCAGCGACCATTCGTGAGCGCCTGACGATGCGCGATTTTATGGATACCTTACGTGCCAGTGGGATCCAGACCGGCGGACCAGATAGCCTTTCACAACGTGACCGCCAGGCCTTTGCCGCGGAGCTGGAGAAGTGGTGGCTGGAAGTGCAACGTAGTCGTGGCTAAATGTAATTTATTATTTACACTTCATTCTTGAATATTTATTGGTATAGTAAGGGATGTATTGAGATTTTCACTTTAAGTGGAATTTTTTCTTTACAATCGAAATTGTACTAGTTTGATGGAATGATCGCTATTCTCATGACACCGGCTTTCGCCGCATTGCGACCTATTGGGGAAAACCCACGATGACACAACCTCTTTTTCTGATCGGGCCTCGGGGCTGTGGTAAAACAACGGTCGGAATGGCCCTTGCCGATTCGCTTAACCGTCGGTTTGTCGATACCGATCAGTGGTTGCAATCACAGCTCAATATGACGGTCGCGGAGATCGTCGAAAGGGAAGAGTGGGCGGGATTTCGCGCCAGAGAAACGGCGGCGCTGGAAGCGGTAACTGCGCCATCCACAGTTATCGCTACAGGCGGCGGCATTATTCTGACGGAATTTAATCGTCACTTCATGCAAAATAACGGGATCGTGGTTTATTTGTGTGCGCCAGTATCAGTCCTGGTTAACCGACTGCAAGCTGCACCGGAAGAAGATTTACGGCCAACCTTAACGGGAAAACCGCTGAGCGAAGAAGTTCAGGAAGTGCTGGAAGAACGCGATGCGCTATATCGCGAAGTTGCGCATATTATCATCGACGCAACAAACGAACCCAGCCAGGTGATTTCTGAAATTCGTAGCGCCCTGGCACAGACGATCAATTGTTGATTTTAGAGCGCCTATACTTAACGTTCATTCCGTGAAATAAGGAAGAACGATGCCAACGAAACCGCCTTATCCTCGTGAAGCATATATAGTGACGATTGAAAAAGGAAAGCCAGGACAGACGGTAACCTGGTACCAACTCAGAGCCGATCATCCTAAACCAGACTCGTTGATCAGTGAACATCCGACCGCTCAGGAAGCGATGGATGCGAAAAAACGCTATGAGGACCCTGACAAAGAGTGACCGCATCAGACTGCTCGGAAGGGATTCTGAGTGCCACTACAAGGGATCTGCGTCACATTTTTCATAATTCATGTTTTTCTAATAATTAGAATATTAAACAATAACAATCCATTACTGGAATCATTTGGAATCTTTACATTATGCCGTGCACGTCTGCTGCTACGCTTTTTGTCATTTGTAGCACAAGTAAGTGTCAGCAGTGGTGCTTCACACTTGCCCGGTAATTAACGACGAAAGAAAAGTAAGGTGGATGAACAATGAGTGCGTCGTTGGCGATCCTGACCATCGGCATTGTACCTATGCAGGAGGTTTTGCCGCTCCTGACGGAATACATTGACGAAGATAATATTTCCCATCATAGCCTGCTGGGGAAGTTAAGTCGTGAAGAAGTGATGGCGGAGTACGCGCCAGAAGCAGGCGAAGACACCATTCTCACATTATTAAATGACAACCAGCTGGCCCATGTTTCGCGTCGTAAAGTGGAGCGAGACCTGCAAGGTGTGGTTGAAGTGCTCGATAATCAGGGTTATGACGTCATTTTATTAATGAGTACAGCAAACATTAGTAGTATGACTGCGCGTAATACGATCTTTCTTGAGCCGTCGCGAATATTGCCTCCACTGGTTTCCTCTATTGTTGAAGATCATCAGGTGGGGGTTATCGTTCCGGTTGAGGAGATGCTGCCCGTTCAGGCGCAAAAATGGCAAATTTTGCAGAAATCGCCGGTATTTTCATTGGGTAACCCCATTCATGATTCAGAACAAAAAATCATTGATGCAGGGAAAGAATTACTGGCAAAAGGGGCTGATGTCATCATGCTGGATTGTTTAGGATTTCACCAACGTCATCGCGATTTACTGCAAAAACAGCTCGATGTTCCTGTCTTGCTGTCTAACGTATTGATTGCACGGCTGGCTGCGGAATTACTGGTGTAATTTTGCGTGACAGCCAGCGCCTCTGGCCCCTATAGTGAAGTAGATGTTCAACTACCAGACAGGGCCAGTTTATGCTTCAAAGTAATGAGTACTTTTCCGGCAAAGTGAAATCAATCGGCTTTTCCAGCAGCAGCACTGGTCGCGCCAGCGTGGGTGTTATGGTTGAAGGCGAATACACCTTCAGCACCGCTGAGCCGGAAGAGATGACGGTAATCAGTGGCGCGCTGAATGTGTTACTGCCTGATGCGACCGACTGGCAGGTGTATGAAGCCGGTTCGGTGTTTAATGTTCCCGGTCACAGTGAGTTTCATCTGCAAGTTGCCGAACCCACCTCTTATCTGTGCCGCTATCTGTAATTCCTCGCCTTCCCCTTGAACGGGAGGGCATTTTTCTGAAATATCCTCTCTTTAACCCATAATAATATTTCCTTTGCTGCGATTTTTTCAATTTCCGATATATTCATAATTCATCAAGGTTGATATAAATATCAGTGAAGATCTCCAGATATTGTTGCGGAACTGGCTACGATAAAAGATAAATCAGATGATGAATGGTGGCGTGCATTGCTGCAAAGTCGCAATGATCATTTGCGCCAAACGGCATTACGCAACGCACATACCCCGGCGTCGTTGTTAACGACATTGACCGAGTCTCGGCATCGGTCGCTAGCTATGAATAATCCACAGCTCGCTGCCGATGTGAAAACGACGTGGTTAAAAGAGGATCCATCATTACTCTTATTTGTCGAACAACCCGATCTTTCGCTGTTACGGGATTTAGTGAAAACCGGGGCAATGCGGAAAATTCGCAGTGAAGCGCGTCACTGGCTTGAGGAAAAACAATGACACAACGTCCATGGAGCAAGTTACAGCATAAAACGCATAATATTGCTGCGCTAAAAATTATTGTCCGCCGTAGCGAATAATTATATCCCTGGTGTGGCTTCGTACGCCGGATAAGACGCGGCAGGCGTCGCATCCGGCATTAAAGGAAAATCAGCAATTAACGTTGTGCTTCGCCACCTAATCCTTCAATCAGGTTTTGAATTAACGCTGCCAGTTCACCAGTCATCAGGATGAAATCGGCATCAAAACGCTGGGCGAAATCTTCACGGTCGATATCTTCGTTTTGATCGCGCAGCTCGTCGCAAAACTTCAGACGCTTGAGCGAACCATCGTCGCACATCACAAACTGAATGCGCTGCTGCCAGTCGAGCGCCAGTTTAGTCACCACTTTTCCGGCTTCGATGTGATTGGTGATCTCTTCGCTGGTCAGATCTTGTTTCTTCGCGCGGATCACGCCGCCATCTTCCAGCAACGATTTCAGCTCGGCTTCATCAAGCAGCTGGAAGCCCTGTGCCGCGCTACCGGAGCGAACCCATTCGGTCAGCGTCAGTTCAATCGGGTTTTCCATGCTCAATGGTACCACAGGTAACGACCCCAGGCTTTTACGCAGCAGTGCCAGCGTATCTTCCGCTTTTTTGGCACTGGCGCAGTCCACCATAATCAAACCGTTAACCGTGTCGATCCACATCATTGTCTGGCTAAAACGGCTGAAAGCACGCGGCAACAGAGAGTGCAGCACTTCGTCTTTCAGCGAATCTTTTTCGGTTTTCTTCAGCTTACGCGCCTGTTCCGCTTCCAGTTTGGCGATTTTCGCTTCCAGCGCCTGCTTAATCACCGGAGACGGGAGGATTTTTTCTTCTTTGCGCGCGCAGATAACAATTTGACCATTGGCAACGTGCGTTAACGCATCGCTGTGCGATCCCATCGGAGGAACCCAGCCCATCTTCGCCATGTCCTGGCTGCCGCATGGGGTAAATGCCATCGAGGCTAGCTGTTTTTCCATCTCTTCTGCACGCAGCGAAATCTCGCGGCTAAGACGGTAAACCATTAAATTTTTGAACCACAGCATGATAATTTCCACGGCCTTGTTGTTAAATTTAGCGGGCATGATAACGAATTGTCGGCGGCCTTGCATTGCCAATCCGGTTGTCCGTCTCTACGCTATTGATATTGAAAAAAATAAGGAGAGTACCGTGCGTATAGGTATCGATTTAGGCGGCACCAAAACTGAAGTGATTGCACTGGGCGATGCAGGGGAGCAGTTGTACCGCCATCGTCTGCCCACGCCGCGTGATGATTACCGGCAGACTATTGAAACGATCGCCACGTTGGTTGATATGGCGGAGCAGGCGACGGGGCAGCGCGGAACGGTAGGTATGGGCATTCCTGGCTCAATTTCGCCTTACACCGGTGTGGTGAAGAATGCCAATTCAACCTGGCTCAACGGTCAGCCATTCGATAAAGACTTAAGCGCGAGGTTGCAGCGGGAAGTGCGGCTGGCAAATGACGCTAACTGTCTGGCGGTTTCAGAAGCAGTAGATGGCGCGGCAGCGGGAGCGCAGACGGTATTTGCCGTGATTATCGGCACGGGATGCGGCGCGGGCGTGGCATTCAATGGGCGGGCGCATATCAGCGGCAATGGCACGGCAGGTGAGTGGGGACACAATCCGCTACCGTGGATGGACGAAGACGAACTGCGTTATCGCGAGGAAGTCCCTTGTTATTGCGGTAAACAAGGTTGTATTGAAACCTTTATTTCGGGCACGGGATTCGCGATGGATTATCGTCGTTTGAGCGGACATGCGCTGAAAGGCAGTGAAATTATCCGCCTGGTTGAAGAAAGCGATCCGGTAGCGGAACTGGCATTGCGTCGCTACGAGCTGCGGCTGGCAAAATCGCTGGCACATGTCGTGAATATTCTCGATCCGGATGTGATTGTCCTGGGGGGGGGGATGAGCAATGTAGACCGTTTATATCAAACGGTTCCGCAGTTGATTAAACAATTTGTCTTCGGCGGCGAATGTGAAACGCCGGTGCGTAAGGCGAAGCACGGTGATTCCAGCGGCGTACGCGGCGCTGCGTGGTTATGGCCACAAGAGTAAAAAACGTAGGCAATTGGCGCATCATGCCTGATGCGACGCTTGCCGCGTCTTATCAGGCCTGCAAAATGTGCCAGAACCGCGTAGGGCGGATAAGGCGTTCACGCCGCATCCGGCAATAAGTAATGAACACCGAGACTATAACCTACCCCAGTGGTTTCGCCAGCACCGGAGTATCCGCCGCTTGCTGGCGCTTATAGCGACCATACAGCAGCAACGACGACATCGCAGCAAACGAAAGCAGGGCGGCAGGCAGCGCCACGTAATTATATGCCAGCCCCAGCGTCAGCATCATACCACCGCAATATGCGCCGACGGCGCTACCGAGGTTAAACGCTATTTGCCCACCTGCGGCACCTAATAACTCTCCGCCTTTGGCGTTTTGTAGTAACAATATTTGTAGCGGTGCTGAAAGGGCAAATAATCCCGCGCAACAAATAAAAGCAAAAATAAGCGACGTTGTTTTCATGCCGCCGCAGAAAAAGAACATCAGCAGTGCCAGTACAATTATAAAGTCAGTCACTGCTGCAATGCGCAGTGGTGAATAACGTCCTGAAATCCTGCCACTTAGCATATTTCCCAGCACCATCCCTAGCCCAACTAACATCATAATAAAGGTCATCGCCGTTTCCGAAAAACCGGAAATAAACATCATGTATGGCTTTACGTAGCTGAACCAGGCAAACACACCTGCGTTGCCAAACATGGTGGCGGCGAAAATTAACCACGGGGCCGGGCTGCGCAAAAAGTGAAATTGTTCGCGCAGCTTTCCTTTCGCCTCGTCGCGAATATCCGGCACCCAAAAATAGACCGATGCCATCACCGCAATATTAAAAACAGCGATCAATAAAAAGGTGTAACGCCAGCTAAATTCCTGACTTAAATACGTTCCCAGCGGAATGCCCAGCAAATTGGCGACTGTCATCCCGGAAACCATCCCCGCCACGGCGGCGGTGACTTTTCCGGGTTTGATAATTTTTGATAACACGATCGCGCCGACGCCAAAAAATGCGCCATGCGGAAAGCCGGATACCAGCCGACCAATGGCGAGCATCAGGTAAGACGAAGAGAGCGTGAACATGGCGTTGCCAATGACGCACAACGCCACCAGAAACAACAAGATATGTTTGAGTGAGTAGCGGCTGGAAAAGAGTGCGATGATTGGCGCACCGACCACCACTCCCAGTGCATAATACGAGATCATATGCCCGGCAGCAGGAATCGAAATTCCTACGTTATGCGCCAGCTCCGTGAGCACGCCCATAATGCCAAATTCGGCCATCCCCAAACCAAACGTGCCCAGAGCCAAAGATAAAATGACTTTTTTCATACCACCATCACAACCACCAGAACGGCTACCAATCACCGTAGCCAATAAAGTGATAGCTTGCAGGATAACGACCAGCAAGGCCAAGAGATAATTCGCCCCTCTGTATTCATTATCCTGCTGAATAGTTATTTCACTGCAAACGTACTTTCCAGTTTGCTGTAGCCCAGGCCGTTGATCTTTTTCACTTTGATCTGCACCGGAATACGCTCTTTCATCGCTTCTACGTGGCTAATCACACCGATGGTTTTGCCACTGGCGTTCAGGGCATCCAGCGCATCAAGGGCGGTATCCAGCGTTTCGCTATCCAGCGTGCCAAAACCTTCATCAAGGAACAGCGAGTCAATACGTGTTTTATGGCTGACCAGATCCGAAAGCGCCAGCGCCAGCGCCAGACTAACGAGGAAACTTTCGCCGCCGGAAAGGGTACGGGTATCGCGTACCGCATCTGCCTGCCAGGTATCAACAACCTCGACTTCCAGCGCCTCGCTGGCTTTGCGCTGTAACAGATAGCGCCCGTGCAGCCGGGTAAGTTGCTGATTAGCGAGATGGACTAAATTATCCAGCGTCAGCCCCTGGGCAAACTTGCGGAATTTATCGCCCTCTTTGGAACCTATTAGCGAATTCAGATATCCCCAGTCCTCAACCTGCTGCGTCATTTGAGCAATTTGCTGCATTAAGGTTTGTTGTTGCTGACGGTTATCTGCATCCTGCTTCAGCTGCTGGCGAATCTCGCCTTGACTCGTGGTGTTTTCACGCAACTTTTGGTGAGTTTGCGCTAACTCTTGCTGAATCTGCTCCACCGTCACAGTGAGAGCCAACCCGTCAGGTCGGTGTTGTTGATGCTGTGCCAGCGTTTCTGCTGTCTGAGTGACCAGCGTTTGCGCCTGACGGCGCTGGTTTTCCAGATTCTGCTTGAGCTGTTCCAGCTGCGTTAGTGTTTGTTCATCCATTAGCGCCGCAAGGAACGCCTGCTGATCGTCAAAGACGCTGGCCTGTAGCGCGGTGTCAAACTGCGCCTGGGCTTTTTGCAGACTTTGCGCCGCCAGAACATCCTGTTGCTGTAACGTCTGCTGCTGGCTGTGTAATGCGAGACATTGTTCATGAACCTGCCGCCAGTTATCCAGCGCCACAGTTTCTTCGCTGTGCGGGAGATCATCACTTTGCGGCAACGTTTCCAGAATCGGCGTCAGCTGCTGAATACGGTTTTGCAGCGTGGTTAATTCGTTCTGGCGTTGCTGCCAGCTCTGCGCTTCTTGCTGACGTGTCGCCAACCAGCTCTCTTCTTCATCTTCCTGTGGCAATGTCAGTGCATAACCCGCCAATGCCGTTAAGAGCTGCTGCTGGCGTTGTTCAATTTGCTGTTGATACTGGATAATTTGCTGATTATGCGCGGCAATCTGCCCTTGTAATTCATGTCGTTGGCTGAGTAACCGCAGCTGGCGTTTGTGCTCATCTTGTGCATCCAGCCACGGTTGAATATCGTCCTGTGGCTGCAAGGTGATATTGAGGCTGGCCGTGACGGCTTGCCATTGTTGAGTAAGTGCTTGCTCATCTTGTCGGAGGCTTTGCGCTTCGTTTTCATCGCGCTGAAGCTGCTTCGTTAATGCATCCAGTTGCCCGCGCAGCGCCGCACCTTCTTCGCCGAGCTTTTTAACTTCGTTTTCCAGCGCCAGTAATCGAGACTGATTAACACCAGGCTCCAGCGCCTGATACGCCTTGACCGCCGGGTGGCTGGTGGAACCACAAAGTGGACAAGGCTGACCCGCCTGTAACTGTGCACGCTGGGCTTCCAGCGTTTTGATGCGCGCTTCCTGCTCGCAAATGGTTTTCACATCGGCAAGTTGCTGCGTCTTTTCTTTATAACGCTGGCGCATTTCGTTAAGTGCGACATTACGTTGCGTCTGTTCCAGAGATCCATTCTGGATAGTGACCATTAACTGCGCCAGACGTTTTTGTTGGGGAACAATCTGCCCATGCAGCGCGACCAGGCGCTGACGCAGTGGGCGTTGCTCAGCATGTTGCGCCAGGGCGGTAGCAACTTCATCGGCGGTTAACGTCAACGTGATCGCCGCAAGCGCATTAAGTTTTTGCTCAGCATGGGTTAACTGTTGCTGCCATTGCCGCAGATGCTCGCGATCGCTGGTTTGTTGGGAGAACTGCGCACGCCAACCCGCCAGTTCGTTGTTCCACTGACGGAAGCGGTCGTGTTCCTGTAACCAGGTATTCAGGCTTTGTTGCTGCTGCTGTAATTCTGCTGACTGCTTCGCCGCGTGGTGGCGAATGCTCGCGCGAAGCGCCATTGTGCTCTGTAAGCGAGTATTTACTTCTTCAATCTGCTGGCGAGTATGCGCCAGCGCCGCGCTGTGTTCTGCGATGCGTTCCCAGTGCGGACGAAGATTTCGTGCCGGTTGTGCCAGACTGAGCGCCGCCAGTTGAGGTTGCGCTTTTTCTTCTTCGGCTAACGCCTGTTGCAAGGCCTGCTGACGGCGGCTGGCTTCTTGCTGCAATTCGTCCAGACGCGTTAACCAGTTTAGTGATTGTTGTTCTTGCTGCTGCGCGGTAAGTAACTGTTTTTCTTCGTCAGTAAGTACCTGCAAACTCGCTGTCAGCGATTGCACTTGTTCCGGCGTGAGCAACGCGACGCCGCTGGCCTGCGCTTGCAGCTTCTCCAGCTCTGTGCGGGCGATTTGTGCTGCTCAAAAACCATCGCCGAGATTTGCCCGTAGATTTCAGTGCCGGTTAACTCCTCGAGCAATTCCGCGCGTTCTTTGGGTTTGGCATTCAGGAAGGCAGCAAATTGCCCCTGCGAAAGCAGCATCGAACGGGTGAAGCGCCCGTAATCCAGCCCGGTTAACGTCGCTGTCAGTTCCAGCTTATCTTTCACTTTGTCGGCGAGAATTTTGCCGTCGGCGCAGCGCGCCAGCTCTACGCGTGGCACCTGCAAATTACCGTCGGGTTGGTTACGCGCCCGATTCTGGCTCCAGAATGCACGGTACGCTTCACCTTTCACTTCAAACTCCACCTCCGCCAGACATTCGGCGGTATCGCGGGTCATGAGATCATTTTGCGATTGTGAAACGTTAGAGAGACGCGGAGTTTCGTGATACAGCGCCAGACAAATGGCGTCCAGCAGGGTGGTTTTCCCCGCACCGGTTGGGCCGGTAATGGCAAACAGCCCGTTGCTGGCGAACGGCTCGCGGGTGAAATCAATCTTCCATTCGCCTTTTAATGAGTTCAGGTTTTTCAGGCGCAGGCTGAGAATTTTCATGCTTCGTGTTCTCCGGCGAGGGTATGCAACGTCGTGGTGAAAAGATGCTGCAGACGTTGCTGCTGCGATTCATCCAGTTCTTCCAGTGCCAGACGGCGATTGAACACCTCTTCGACGCTGAGTTCGCTGAGGGTTTCACGCTGTTGGCTGGCTAATACACGCTCGCGCTGTTCACGACTCCGACGTACCAGCAATACTTCGACAGGCAATGATTCGGCTAATGCCTGGATTTTGCGCTGAATATCATGCAGATACTCATCAGTAGTGATTTCGATATCCAGCCAGACAGGTGGCTCCTGCGATACATCGCGCCACTGTTCCAGCTGTGCGGTAATCGACGCCAGATCGCCTTTCAGCACCGCCATGGGTTGAGTTACCGGTACGTTCAGGTTTTCCACGCTCTCTAATTTGCCGTTTGAAAATGTCACCAGATGGACATATTTACTCTTACCGCATTCATCAAAACTCAGTGGAATGGGGGAACCGCAATAGCGAACATGTTCCATGCCGCCAATAATCTGTGCGCGGTGAATATGCCCGAGCGCGATGTAGTCGGCTGGTGGAAAGTTTTGTGCCGGAAACGCGTCCAGCGTGCCAATATAAATGTCACGCACGGCGTCACTTTTACTGGCACCCACGGTCGTTAAATGTCCCGTGGCGATGATGGGCAGAGGCTGATCGCCGCGCAGTTTGCAGGCATCGGCATAGTGTTGTTGGTAATAATCGGTAATCGCTGCCAGTAAATGCTGCTGTTTTTCAATACCGTTAAGCCCCGCCTGGCTGGAAATAATGTCACGCGGGCGTAAAAACGGAATGGGGCACAGCACTGCGCCTGGCGTCCCGTCGCGACGAGGCAAGATTTGCGGCGCATGTCCGGCGCTGGCGACCACGGTTGTATTGAGGAACGCCATGATATCGCGCGATTCATTCAGCGTGGCGACCGAGTCATGGTTTCCTGCCAGTACCACCAGATGACAGCCAGTTTGCTGTAAATTGACAACAAAACGGTTGTATAACGTGCGGGCGTAACTGGGCGGCGAGCCGGTATCGAAAACATCACCAGCAACAATAATCGCATCCACCTGATGGGTTTGTGCTGTCTCCAGCAGCCAGTCAAGAAAAGCCTGATGTTCAGCTTCGCGGCTTTTACTGTAGAAGTTCTGGCCGAGATGCCAGTCTGAGGTGTGAAGGATGCGCATAACGGTTCCCTGGCGAAAAAGCATGGTCGCGATTATACCCAAACAGATGTGCCATTTGCTTTTTTCTGCGCCACGGAAATCAATAACCTGAAGATATGTGCGACGAGCTTTTCATAAATCTGTCATAAATCTGACGCATAATGACGTCGCATTAATGATCGCAACCTATTTATTACAACAGGGCAAATCATGGCGAGACGTATTCTGGTCGTAGAAGATGAAGCTCCAATTCGCGAAATGGTCTGCTTCGTGCTCGAACAAAATGGCTTTCAGCCGGTCGAAGCGGAAGATTATGACAGTGCTGTGAATCAACTGAATGAACCCTGGCCGGATTTAATTCTCCTTGACTGGATGTTACCTGGCGGCTCCGGTATCCAGTTCATCAAACACCTCAAGCGCGAGTCGATGACCCGGGATATTCCAGTGGTGATGTTGACCGCCAGAGGGGAAGAAGAAGATCGCGTGCGCGGCCTTGAAACCGGCGCGGATGACTATATCACCAAGCCGTTTTCGCCGAAGGAGCTGGTGGCGCGAATCAAAGCGGTAATGCGCCGTATTTCGCCAATGGCGGTGGAAGAGGTGATTGAGATGCAGGGATTAAGTCTCGACCCGACATCTCACCGAGTGATGGCGGGCGAAGAGCCGCTGGAGATGGGGCCGACAGAATTTAAACTGCTGCACTTTTTTATGACGCATCCTGAGCGCGTGTACAGCCGCGAGCAGCTGTTAAACCACGTCTGGGGAACTAACGTGTATGTGGAAGACCGCACGGTCGATGTCCACATTCGTCGCCTGCGTAAAGCACTGGAGCCCGGCGGGCATGACCGCATGGTGCAGACCGTGCGCGGTACAGGATATCGTTTTTCAACCCGCTTTTAACGCCTTGCTCATCGGACGCAGAGCAGGGCTTATGATTTCTTAACTGGAGTATCTTACGTGCTGGAACGGCTGTCGTGGAAAAGGCTGGTGCTGGAGCTGCTACTTTGTTGCCTCCCGGCTTTCATCCTGGGTGCATTTTTTGGTTACCTGCCCTGGTTTTTGCTGGCATCGGTAACAGGACTGCTTATCTGGCATTTCTGGAATTTATTGCGCCTTTCATGGTGGTTGTGGGTGGATCGCAGTATGACCCCGCCACCGGGGCGTGGTAGCTGGGAACCGCTACTATACGGCTTACACCAGATGCAGCTGCGAAATAAAAAACGCCGCCGTGAACTGGGCAATCTGATTAAACGCTTTCGTAGCGGCGCGGAGTCGCTGCCCGACGCGGTGGTGCTGACCACGGAAGAGGGCGGTATTTTCTGGTGTAACGGTCTGGCGCAACAAATTCTTGGTTTGCGCTGGCCGGAAGATAACGGGCAGAACATCCTTAACCTACTGCGTTACCCGGAGTTTACGCAATATCTGAAAACGCGTGATTTTTCTCGCCCGCTCAATCTGGTGCTCAACACCGGGCGGCATCTGGAAATTCGCGTCATGCCTTATACCCACAAACAGTTGCTGATGGTGGCGCGTGATGTCACGCAAATGCATCAACTGGAAGGGGCGCGGCGTAACTTTTTTGCCAACGTGAGCCATGAGTTACGTACGCCATTGACCGTGTTACAGGGTTACCTGGAGATGATGGATGAGCAGCCGCTGGAAGGCGCGGTACGCGAAAAAGCGTTGCACACCATGCGCGAGCAGACCCAGCGGATGGAAGGGCTGGTGAAGCAGTTGCTAACGCTGTCGAAAATTGAAGCCGCGCCGACGCAATTGCTCAATGAAAAGGTTGATGTGCCGATGATGCTGCGCGTTGTTGAGCGCGAGGCTCAGACTCTGAGTCAGAAAAAACAGACATTTACCTTTGAGATAGATAACGGCCTCAAAGTGTCTGGCAACGAAGATCAGCTACGCAGTGCGATTTCGAACCTGGTCTATAACGCCGTGAATCATACTCCAGAAGGCACGCATATCACCGTACGCTGGCAGCGAGTGCCGCACGGTGCCGAATTTAGCGTTGAAGATAACGGACCGGGCATTGCACCGGAGCATATTCCGCGCCTGACCGAGCGTTTTTATCGCGTTGATAAAGCGCGTTCCCGGCAAACCGGCGGTAGCGGATTAGGGTTAGCGATCGTGAAACATGCTGTGAATCATCACGAAAGTCGCCTGAATATTGAGAGTACAGTAGGAAAAGGAACACGTTTCAGTTTTGTTATCCCGGAACGTTTAATTGCCAAAAACAGCGATTAATCCGCCTTTGTCATCTTTTATTGCCATAAGCCAGTCGATGCTGGCTTATTTTCTTTGCAGTCAAAATACGGGCGTTAGATTTTACAACGGTTGGTGATTTTTTGTTCGCATGATTAGCCATGTCTTTTTCACGGAAATAGTGTTTTATACTGGTTGGTGATTTCTTATCGCTATATACCTCTGGTTTTTAGATCCCTCCTTGCTTTAAAACGTTATAAGCGTTTAAATTGCGCTTCAGGTGCTGTCATACTGACTGCATTAACGCGGTAAATCGAAAAACTATTCTTCGCCGCGCCAGGTTGGGAGTATTTCCCGCTAAAATTGTTTAAATATACCGCTGTATCATCCCCAGGGATTGGCACAAAAATTTAACGTTACAACACCACATCCACAGGCAGTATGATTTATGACCCATCAATTAAGATCGCGCGATATCATCGCTCTGGGCTTTATGACATTTGCGTTGTTCGTCGGCGCAGGTAACATTATTTTCCCTCCAATGGTCGGCTTGCAGGCAGGCGAACACGTCTGGACTGCGGCATTCGGCTTCCTCATTACTGCCGTTGGCCTGCCGGTATTAACGGTAGTGGCGCTGGCAAAAGTTGGCGGCGGTGTTGACAGCCTCAGCACGCCAATCGGTAAAGTCGCTGGCGTGCTGCTGGCAACGGTTTGTTACTTGGCGGTGGGGCCGCTTTTCGCTACGCCGCGTACAGCTACCGTTTCCTTTGAAGTGGGGATTGCGCCGCTGACGGGTGATTCCGCGCTGCCGCTGTTTATCTACAGCCTGGTCTATTTCGCTATCGTTATTCTGGTTTCGCTCTATCCGGGCAAGCTGCTGGATACCGTGGGCAACTTCCTTGCGCCGCTGAAAATTATCGCGCTGGTCATCCTGTCTGTTGCCGCTATTGTCTGGCCGGCGGGTTCTATCAGCACGGCGACTGAGGCTTATCAAAACGCTGCGTTTTCTAACGGCTTCGTTAACGGCTATCTGACCATGGATACGCTGGGCGCAATGGTGTTTGGTATCGTTATTGTTAACGCGGCGCGTTCTCGTGGCGTTACCGAAGCGCGTCTGCTGACCCGTTATACCGTCTGGGCTGGCCTGATGGCGGGTGTTGGTCTGACTCTGCTGTACCTGGCGCTGTTCCGTCTGGGTTCAGACAGCGCGTCGCTGGTCGATCAGTCTGCAAACGGCGCTGCTATTCTGCATGCTTACGTTCAGCACACATTTGGCGGCGGCGGTAGCTTCCTGCTGGCGGCGTTAATCTTCATCGCCTGCCTGGTAACGGCAGTTGGCCTGACCTGTGCTTGTGCAGAATTCTTTGCCCAGTACGTACCGCTCTCTTATCGTACGCTGGTGTTTATCCTCGGCGGCTTCTCGATGGTGGTGTCTAACCTCGGCTTAAGCCAGCTGATCCAGATCTCCGTACCGGTGCTGACCGCTATTTATCCGCCGTGTATCGCACTGGTTGTATTAAGTTTTACACGCTCATGGTGGCATAATTCGTCCCGCGTGATTGCCCCGCCGATGTTTATCAGCCTGCTTTTTGGTATTCTCGACGGGATCAAAGCATCTGCATTCAGCGATATCTTACCGTCCTGGGCGCAGCGTTTACCGCTGGCCGAACAAGGCCTGGCGTGGTTAATGCCAACAGTGGTGATGGTGGTTCTGGCCATTATCTGGGATCGCGCGGCAGGTCGTCAGGTGACCTCCAGCGCTCACTAAATCACTGAACATTTGTTTTAACCACGGGGCTGCGATGCCCCGTGGTTTTTTATTGTGTTGATGGGTTAGGAATTGATGGAAAGTAAGAACAAGCTAAAGCGTGGGCTAAGTACCCGCCACATACGCTTTATGGCACTGGGTTCAGCAATTGGCACCGGGCTGTTTTACGGTTCGGCAGACGCCATCAAAATGGCCGGTCCGAGCGTGTTGTTGGCCTATATTATCGGTGGTATCGCGGCGTATATCATTATGCGTGCGCTGGGGGAAATGTCGGTACATAACCCGGCCGCCAGCTCTTTCTCGCGTTATGCGCAGGAAAACCTCGGCCCGCTGGCAGGTTACATTACCGGCTGGACCTACTGCTTTGAAATCCTAATTGTCGCCATCGCCGATGTGACCGCTTTTGGTATCTATATGGGTGTCTGGTTCCCGACGGTGCCGCACTGGATTTGGGTACTGAGCGTGGTGCTGATCATTTGCGCCGTAAACCTGATGAGCGTGAAGGTATTCGGTGAGCTGGAATTCTGGTTCTCGTTCTTTAAAGTCGCCACCATCATCATCATGATTGTCGCCGGTTTCGGCATCATCATCTGGGGGATTGGCAACGGCGGGCAACCGACCGGTATTCATAACCTGTGGAGCAACGGCGGCTTCTTCAGTAACGGCTGGCTTGGCATGGTAATGTCGTTGCAAATGGTGATGTTTGCTTACGGTGGGATCGAAATTATCGGGATTACCGCCGGTGAAGCGAAAGATCCTGAGAAATCGATTCCGCGTGCGATTAACTCCGTGCCGATGCGTATTCTGGTGTTCTACGTCGGTACGCTGTTCGTCATTATGTCTATCTACCCGTGGAATCAGGTTGGCACTGCCGGTAGCCCGTTCGTGCTGACGTTCCAGCATATGGGCATTACCTTTGCCGCCAGCATTCTTAACTTTGTTGTGCTGACCGCTTCGCTGTCGGCAATTAACAGTGACGTATTTGGCGTAGGCCGTATGCTCCACGGTATGGCAGAGCAGGGCAGCGCACCGAAAATTTTCAGCAAAACGTCGCGTCGCGGTATTCCGTGGGTTACGGTGCTGGTGATGACTACCGCGCTGCTGTTTGCGGTGTATCTGAACTACATCATGCCGGAAAACGTCTTCCTGGTGATCGCTTCGCTGGCAACCTTCGCCACGGTATGGGTGTGGATTATGATCCTGCTGTCGCAAATCGCCTTCCGTCGCCGTTTGCCGCCAGAAGAAGTTAAGGCGCTGAAATTTAAAGTGCCGGGTGGGGTAGCAACGACCATCGGCGGGCTGATTTTCCTGCTCTTTATTATCGGGTTGATTGGTTATCACCCGGATACGCGTATCTCGCTGTATGTCGGTTTCGCGTGGATTGTTGTGCTGTTGATTGGCTGGATGTTTAAGCGTCGCCACGATCGTCAGCTGGCTGAAAACCAGTAATCCTTGCGTTCTGTAAGCCGGTTCAGGAGGAAATCCTGATCCGGCTATTCCGAAGTTATCCGCCCCCGTCCTCCTCCCCCAAATATCCTTCAGATGATGAGTGATCCTGCATTAGGCTATGGCAAGGTGATCAGATTTTCATCACAGGGGAATTATGATGTTAAATGCATGGCACCTGCCGGTGCCCCCATTTGTTAAACAAAGCAAAGATCAACTGCTCATTACACTGTGGCTGACGGGCGAAGACCCACCGCAGCGCATTATGCTGCGTACAGAACACGATAACGAAGAAATGTCAGTACCAATGCATAAGCAGCGCAGTCAGCCGCAGCCAGGCGTCACCGCAGGGCTTCAGCCGAATGCCGCCGGCACGACTGGAGCAGTTTGCCGTCGATGTACCGGATATCGGCCCACAATGGGCTGCGGATCAGATTTTTTATCAGATCTTCCCTGATCGTTTTGCGCGTAGTCTTCCTCGTGAAGCTGAACAGGATCATGTCTATTACCATCATGCAGCCGGACAAGAGATCATCTTGCGTGACTGGGATGAACCGGTCACGGCGCAAGCGGGCGGATCAACGTTCTATGGCGGCGATCTGGACGGGATAAGCGAAAAACTGCCGTATCTGAAAAAGCTTGGCGTGACAGCGCTGTATCTCAATCCGGTGTTTAAAGCTCCCAGCGTACATCAATACGATACCGAGGATTATCGCCATGTCGATCCGCAGTTTGGCGGTGATGGGGCGTTGCTGCGTTTGCGACACAATACGCAGCAGCTGGGAATGCGGCTGGTGCTGGACGGCGTGTTTAACCACAGTGGCGATTCCCATGCCTGGTTTGACAGGCACAATCGTGGCACGGGGGGAGCTTGTTACAACCCTGAATCGCCCTGGCGCGACTGGTACTCGTTTAGTGATGATGGCACGGCGCTCGACTGGCTTGGCTATGCCAGCTTGCCGAAGCTGGATTATCAGTCGGAAAGTCTGGTGAATGAAATTTATCGCGGGGAAGACAGTATTGTCCGCCATTGGCTGACAGCGCCGTGGAGTATGGACGGCTGGCGGCTGGATGTGGTGCATATGCTGGGGGAGGCGGGTGGGGCGCGCAATAATATGCAGCACGTTGCTGGGATCACCGAAGCGGCGAAAGAAACCCAGCCGGAAGCGTATATTGTCGGCGAACATTTTGGCGATGCACGGCAATGGTTACAGGCCGATGTGGAAGATGCCGCCATGAACTATCGTGGCTTCACATTCCCGTTGTGGGGATTTCTTGCCAATACCGATATCTCTTACGATCCGCAGCAAATTGATGCCCAAACCTGTATGGCCTGGATGGATAATTACCGCGCAGGGCTTTCTCATCAACAACAATTACGTATGTTTAATCAGCTCGACAGCCACGATACTGCGCGATTTAAAACGCTGCTCGGTCGGGATATTGCGCGCCTGCCGCTGGCGGTGGTCTGGCTGTTCACCTGGCCTGGTGTACCGTGCATTTATTACGGTGATGAAGTGGGACTGGATGGTAAAAACGATCCGTTTTGCCGTAAACCGTTCCCCTGGCAGGTGGAAAAGCAGGATACGGCGTTATTCGCGCTGTACCGGCGAATGATTGTGCTGCGTAAGAAAAGTCAGGCGCTGCGTCGTGGCGGCTGTCAGGTGCTGTATGCGGAAGATAACGTAGTGGTATTTGTCCGCGTGCTGAATCAGCAACGTGTACTGGTGGCAATCAACCGTGGCGAGGCCTGTGAAGTGGTGCTACCCGCGTCACCGTTTCTCAATGCCGTGCAATGGCAATGCAAAGAAGGGCATGGGCAACTGACTGACGGGATTCTGGCTTTGCCTGCCATTTCGGCTACGGTATGGATGAACTAACGTTTTATAACGCCTTGTGTGACGCCTGCGCCATCATCCGCGGATAAAACTGCCAGAAGCGGGTTCCGAGGGCGGTATAATGGGCGTTTAAATCGTACCAGGAGTCACGCAGGGCATCCAGACGTGGGCGACGGCTTGCCATGCCGTTTAACACGTTCTGGATGAAATCCATATCGCGATAGCGCACCAGCCACTGCTCTGACCACAAGTAATTGTTTAGATTGATAAAACGTGGCGGTGAGTCCGGCAAAATCGTCATCACTTGCTTGCGGGCATAACAGATAAATTCCTGTAGCGGAAAGTCCGGCGACAGCTGCGACCAGTGGCGGGAAAGAAAGTGATCCCACATGACATCCAGCGTAATAGGCGCAACGCGGCGCGTTTCACGACGAAACCACTCCCGTGCTTCGCGGACTTCCGGCAGATTGTCAGTCAATACGTCGATACGTCGATGCATATGAATGCCAGCCACGACGTCGGGCGGAAAACTTTCTTCAGGATTTCCGCGTACGAAATCAGCCAGTAAATTGCCGGAAAGCGAGCTTTCCGCGAGATGGGCTAAATGCAGGTGAGCTAAAAAATTCATCGATTATATTCTATCCAAAGGGGGGTAAAGGTTGCAGGGAGAGCGCCCCGGCACTAGACTACCCGCCTCTTATTTTAGTCTGAGTCAGTGTCATGCGCGTTACCGATTTCTTCTTTGAATTGCCCGAATCCCTGATTGCCCACTACCCCATGCCTGAACGCAGTAGCTGTCGTTTACTGTCGCTGGACGGGCCTACGGGCGCGCTGACGCACGGTACTTTCACCGATTTACTCGATAAGCTCAACCCCGGCGATCTTCTGGTTTTTAATAATACTCGCGTGATCCCGGCGCGCCTGTTTGGGCGTAAAGCCAGCGGCGGCAAGATTGAAGTGCTGGTTGAGCGGATGCTCGACGACAAACGCATTCTTGCGCATATTCGCGCCTCGAAAGCGCCAAAACCTGGCGCAGAACTGCTGCTGGGCGATGACGAAAGTATTAACGCAACAATGACCGCGCGCCACGGCGCACTGTTTGAAGTCGAATTCAATGATGATCGTTCGGTACTGGATATCCTCAACAGTATCGGGCATATGCCGCTGCCGCCGTATATCGACCGTCCGGACGAAGACGCTGACCGCGAACTTTATCAAACCGTTTATAGCGAAAAACCGGGCGCGGTTGCAGCCCCGACCGCTGGTCTGCATTTTGACGAGCCTTTGCTGGAAAAATTGCGCGCCAAAGGCGTGGAGATGGCGTTTGTGACGTTGCACGTTGGTGCGGGCACCTTCCAGCCGGTGCGCGTCGACACCATTGAAGATCACATCATGCACTCGGAATACGCTGAAGTACCGCAGGATGTGGTAGACGCGGTACTGGCGGCGAAAGCGCGCGGTAACCGGGTGATTGCGGTTGGCACCACTTCAGTACGTTCGCTGGAAAGCGCGGCTCAGGCAGCGAAAAACGATCTCATTGAACCGTTCTTCGACGATACCCAAATCTTTATCTATCCGGGCTTCCAGTACAAAGTGGTCGATGCGCTGGTGACGAACTTCCACTTGCCAGAGTCGACGCTGATTATGCTGGTTTCGGCCTTTGCCGGTTATCAACACACCATGAACGCCTATAAAGCAGCGGTAGAAGAGAAATATCGCTTTTTTAGTTACGGTGATGCGATGTTTATTACGTACAATCCGCAGGCAATTAATGAGCGCGTCGGGGAGTAATTCCGCGGCGCTGGTTTAAAACGTTGGACTGTTTTTCTGACGTAGTGGAGAAAAAATGAAATTTGAACTGGACACCACCGACGGTCGCGCACGCCGTGGCCGCCTGGTCTTTGATCGTGGCGTAGTGGAAACGCCTTGTTTTATGCCTGTTGGCACCTACGGCACCGTAAAAGGGATGACGCCGGAAGAAGTTGAAGCCACTGGCGCGCAAATTATCCTCGGCAACACCTTCCACCTGTGGCTGCGCCCGGGCCAGGAAATCATGAAACTGCACGGCGATCTGCACGATTTTATGCAGTGGAAGGGGCCGATCCTCACCGACTCCGGGGGCTTCCAGGTCTTCAGCCTTGGCGATATTCGTAAAATCACCGAACAGGGCGTGCACTTCCGTAACCCGATCAACGGCGATCCGATTTTCCTCGATCCTGAAAAATCAATGGAGATTCAGTACGATCTTGGTTCGGATATCGTCATGATCTTTGATGAGTGTACGCCGTATCCTGCTGACTGGGATTACGCAAAACGCTCCATGGAGATGTCTCTGCGTTGGGCGAAGCGTAGCCGTGAGCGTTTTGACAGTCTCGGAAACAAAAATGCGCTGTTTGGTATCATTCAGGGCAGCGTTTACGAAGATTTACGTGATATTTCTGTTAAAGGTCTGGTAGATATCGGTTTTGATGGCTACGCTGTCGGCGGTCTGGCTGTGGGTGAGCCGAAAGCAGATATGCACCGCATTCTGGAGCATGTATGCCCGCAAATTCCGGCAGACAAACCGCGTTACCTGATGGGCGTTGGTAAACCAGAAGACCTGGTTGAAGGCGTACGTCGTGGTATCGATATGTTTGACTGCGTAATGCCAACCCGCAACGCCCGAAATGGTCATTTGTTCGTGACCGATGGCGTGGTGAAAATCCGCAATGCGAAGTATAAGAGCGATACTGGCCCACTCGATCCTGAGTGTGATTGCTACACCTGTCGCAATTATTCACGCGCTTACTTGCATCATCTTGACCGTTGCAACGAAATATTAGGCGCGCGACTCAACACCATTCATAACCTTCGTTACTACCAGCGTTTGATGGCGGGTTTACGCAAGGCTATTGAAGAGGGTAAATTAGAGAGCTTCGTAACTGATTTTTACCAGCGTCAGGGGCGAGAAGTACCACCTTTGAACGTTGATTAATATTAATAATGAGGGAAATTTAATGAGCTTTTTTATTTCTGATGCGGTAGCGGCAACGGGTGCACCGGCGCAAGGTAGCCCGATGTCTTTGATTTTGATGCTGGTGGTATTCGGTCTGATTTTCTATTTCATGATCCTGCGTCCACAGCAGAAGCGCACCAAAGAACACAAAAAGCTGATGGACTCCATTGCCAAAGGTGATGAAGTTCTGACGAACGGTGGCCTGGTTGGTCGCGTAACCAAAGTAGCGGAAAACGGCTACATTGCTATCGCGCTGAATGACACCACTGAAGTAGTTATTAAACGTGACTTCGTAGCTGCCGTCCTGCCGAAAGGCACCATGAAGGCGCTGTAATTAAAATTTTTCCCTAAGGGAATTGCCGTGTTAAACCGTTATCCTTTGTGGAAGTACGTCATGCTGATCGTGGTGATTGTCATCGGTCTGCTGTATGCGCTTCCCAACCTGTTTGGTGAGGATCCGGCTGTTCAGATCACTGGTGCGCGCGGAGTCGCCGCCAGTGAGCAAACGCTGATCCAGGTCCAGAAAACGTTACAAGAAGAAAAAATAACTGCTAAGTCTGTGGCACTGGAAGAGGGCGCTATTCTTGCGCGCTTCGACTCCACTGACACCCAGCTGCGCGCTCGTGAAGCATTAATGGGCGTTATGGGTGACAAATACGTCGTGGCGCTTAACCTTGCCCCGGCAACGCCGCGCTGGCTGGCAGCTATTCACGCTGAGCCGATGAAGCTCGGCCTTGACCTGCGTGGCGGCGTTCACTTCCTGATGGAAGTGGATATGGACACCGCGCTTGGCAAACTCCAGGAACAAAATATCGATAGCCTGCGCAGCGATCTGCGTGAAAAGGGCATCCCGTATACCACCGTTCGTAAAGAAAACAACTACGGCCTGAGCATTACTTTCCGCGATGCTAAAGCTCGTGATGAAGCCATTGCGTATCTGAGCAAGCGCCATCCGGACCTGGTGATTAGTAGCCAGGGCAGCAACCAGCTGCGTGCGGTAATGAGCGATGCTCGTCTGAGTGAAGCGCGTGAATATGCGGTGCAGCAGAACATCAATATCCTGCGTAACCGTGTAAACCAACTTGGCGTAGCGGAGCCGGTGGTTCAGCGTCAGGGTGCTGACCGTATCGTTGTTGAACTGCCAGGTATTCAGGACACTGCGCGTGCGAAAGAGATTCTGGGTGCGACGGCAACGCTGGAATTCCGTCTGGTAAACACCAACGTTGACCAGGCCGCTGCGGCATCCGGTCGCGTACCGGGCGACTCTGAAGTGAAACAGACCCGCGAAGGTCAGCCAGTTGTGCTGTACAAACGCGTAATTCTGACCGGTGACCATATCACCGACTCCACTTCCAGCCAGGACGAATACAACCAACCGCAGGTTAACATCTCGCTCGATAGCGCTGGTGGTAACATCATGTCTAACTTCACTAAGGACAACATCGGCAAACCGATGGCAACCCTGTTTGTGGAGTACAAAGACAGCGGTAAGAAAGATGCAAATGGTCGTGCGGTTCTGGTGAAACAGGAAGAGGTGATTAACATCGCCAACATCCAGTCTCGTCTGGGTAACAGCTTCCGTATCACCGGCATCAACAACCCGAACGAAGCCCGTCAGCTGTCACTGCTGCTGCGTGCCGGTGCGTTGATCGCGCCGATTCAGATTGTTGAAGAACGTACCATTGGCCCAACCCTGGGTATGCAGAACATTGAACAGGGGCTGGAGGCTTGCCTTGCCGGTCTGCTGGTTTCTATTCTGTTCATGATCATCTTCTATAAGAAGTTTGGTCTGATTGCGACCAGTGCTCTGATTGCCAACTTGATCTTAATCGTCGGCATTATGTCGCTGTTGCCAGGCGCAACGCTGAGTATGCCAGGTATCGCGGGTATCGTCTTAACCCTTGCGGTGGCGGTCGATGCGAACGTACTGATCAACGAACGTATTAAAGAAGAGTTGAGCAACGGACGTACTGTTCAACAGGCAATTGATGAAGGTTATCGTGGCGCATTCAGTTCTATCTTCGATGCGAACATCACCACGCTGATTAAAGTCATCATCCTGTACGCAGTGGGTACCGGGGCAATTAAAGGGTTCGCGATTACTACCGGTATCGGTGTGGCGACGTCGATGTTTACCGCGATTGTCGGTACGCGTGCCATCGTAAACCTGCTATATGGCGGCAAGCGCGTCAAGAAGCTGTCAATCTGAGGAGTGCGATGTGGCACAGGAATATACTGTTGAACAACTAAACCACGGCCGTAAAGTCTATGACTTTATGCGCTGGGACTACTGGGCTTTCGGCATCTCTGGTCTGCTGTTAATCGCCGCTATCGTTATTATGGGCGTGCGCGGCTTTAACTGGGGGCTGGATTTCACCGGTGGTACGGTTATCGAAATTACGCTCGAAAAACCGGCTGAAATTGACGTAATGCGTGATGCATTGCAAAAAGCCGGTTTTGAAGAGCCAATGCTGCAAAACTTTGGTAGCAGCCACGACATCATGGTCCGTATGCCGCCTGCTGAAGGCGAAACCGGCGGTCAGGTGCTGGGCAGCCAGGTTCTGAAGGTGATTAACGAATCCACCAATCAGAATGCAGCAGTGAAGCGTATTGAGTTCGTCGGTCCGAGCGTGGGGGCAGACCTTACGCAAACCGGTGCGATGGCGTTGATGGCGGCGCTGCTGTCTATCCTTGTGTACGTAGGTTTTCGCTTTGAGTGGCGACTGGCGGCAGGGGTTGTTATTGCGCTGGCGCACGACGTTATCATTACGCTGGGTATTTTGTCGTTATTCCATATCGAGATTGACCTGACCATTGTGGCATCGTTGATGTCGGTTATCGGTTACTCGCTTAACGACAGTATCGTGGTATCGGACCGTATTCGTGAAAACTTCCGCAAGATCCGTCGCGGTACGCCTTACGAAATCTTTAACGTGTCCTTGACCCAGACGCTGCACCGTACCTTGATCACATCCGGTACTACCTTGATGGTTATCCTGATGCTGTACCTCTTCGGTGGTCCGGTACTGGAAGGCTTCTCGCTGACCATGCTTATCGGTGTTTCCATCGGTACTGCATCTTCCATCTATGTGGCATCTGCGTTGGCTCTGAAACTGGGTATGAAGCGCGAACACATGTTGCAGCAGAAAGTGGAAAAAGAAGGGGCGGATCAGCCGTCAATTCTGCCGTAATCAAGTTCCCGTTGATGTTGAAAATCCCGGTCAGAAGATCGGGATTTTTTTTGATGTATGGAGATTGCGAAAATCCCCGCATCTTGGGAAACTGCGCGTAACCCTACATTTCATCCAGGTAACTCTTCATGGCTATCATCCCAAAAAACTATGCGCGGTTAGAAAGCGGCTATCGCGAAAAAGCATTAAAAATATATCCGTGGGTCTGCGGTCGCTGTTCCCGCGAGTTTGTTTATTCCAACCTGCGTGAACTTACCGTTCACCACATTGATCACGACCATACCAATAACCCGGAAGATGGCAGTAACTGGGAATTGCTTTGTCTCTATTGCCACGATCATGAGCATTCGAAATATACCGAAGCGGATCAGTATGGTACGACCGTTATCGCAGGGGAAGATGCGCAGAAAGATGTCGGTGAAGCGAAGTACAACCCATTCGCTGACCTGAAAGCGATGATGAACAAGAAGAAGTGATTAAAACGTAAAATTGCCTGATGCGCTACGCTTATCAGGCCTACGTTATTTCAGCAATATATTGAATTTACGTGCTTTTGTGGGCCGGACAAAGCGTTTACGCCGCATCCGGCATGAACAAAGCTCACGTTGTTAACAATCAGAAATGCCGGGAATAAATCCCGGCATTTTCATAATCAGAAGTTGTAACCTACTACCAGGTAACCACCCCAGCCGGTAGAGCGAACGTTGAAGTTGCCGTTGCCGAAGTTCAGTTCTGCATCGTCGTTCCACTGACCACCGTCGTGCCAGTAACGAGCTACGACAGAGTAGTGCCAGTGATCGTAGTTCAGAGCCAGAATATGGCTGGAAGCGATAGAGTTATTAGTACGGGTCTTAATACCGTTGATTGCGTTACCGCTGTCATCCCCTAAATCGGAACCCCAGTCGAAGTTGGTGAAGCCGATGTAGCTCAGCTGACCGCCCCACAGATCGGTAATCGGCACAAAGTATTTAATTTTGAAACGGTAACCGTCCCACTCGTTTTCGTTCGCTGCGCCATAGTTCTGCCACTGGTATTTCGCATAGACGTTCATGGACAGGCTCATCGGCAGACCAGTATCGATGTCGGTACCCAGACCCATGTACCAGGTGCTCTGGCGACCATTTTTATTACGACCCATGTCGTAAATGTAGTTGTTCGCGAAGTACCACTCTTTGAACGGACCGAAGTTAAGGTCAGTATTGGTCAGCTTGTCGATGGAGAAACGTGGTTCGATTTCCATAAACAGCGGAGAACCGTGGTTCCAGATACCTTTAGCATCGGAGTTACCGCCGAAGAATACCGGCGCATCCGCATAACCATAGAAGTCGAACCAGTCTTTTTTAGCGAATGCTTCGTACTCAAGGTAGGTATCGTTGCGGATCTGCGGTCCGAAACGGGTGTGATAGCTTCCGACAACGTTAACGCTCTGGTGCCACCAGTCGGAAAGATACTGCGGTTTGTCGTTTTCAGCTGCGTTGACAGTAAAAGACGAAGAGAGCGCCAGTACCGCACCGGCTGCCAGTAATGTTTTTTTCATATGTATGCCACTGTTTGAAAATCCCTTGCGGGAGTGAAAAAGGCGCAAATTGCGTTTCTAAATATTTCGTATACAGAGGAGCCTATTATAAAAATCATTGCTCACAAAAATATGTTTCGTTTCACAGTTCTATCATTTACGTAATCGATTGCGTTCACGTTTACACACATTCGGGCGGGGATTGTACTGACTTTCGCCCTTGTTGCAAACTTTTACTATCAATCCAGGTGATGTAAGCAGAGTAACAAAATGACGGGGAAAGATGTTGCGGGACGCACAAAATCGTCCCGAAATACGTTTACTGCATAACAGGTTGAATGTCGTGGATACGTACAAAGCCTAACTGATCCACAGAAATCCCCTTTAATTGTAACGGAATATCAACATCGCTGGGGGCGAGGACGCTGGCAGGGGCATTAATCAATTGATTCTGCACATTGATTTCCTGAAAGTTGTCTATTGTTCCCTGAATTTGCCCATATTCAACAGTTCCGCTGAATGCGGGCAAGGGATCATTCGACTCACCCTGAATACGTAGTGTAAGGGTGGTGCCATCTGTATCAGGCGTAATATTCACCAGCGACATACGTAAAGTACCGATCTGGCTTTCCAGTCTTGCCGGTGTTTTCGCTCCAGGCAGAAGGTAACCCCCACTGCTGGATTTTGCATTCAGTCTGTTTTGCTGAGTGATTTTGACTGTTTCTTGATTGAGTTGCGTCATCTCCTGGTTCAGCGTGCTGACGCTGTGTTTCATCTGTCGCACTTCACTTTGCTGCACACAGGCGCTAAGGCTGAACAGGCTTCCCAGCAGGAGCAGTCGAAAAACGTTAGTATTCATAGGTCGTCCCTTTCTCGTCGCAATTAGCCTAATGGTAGAGGGTAAAAGCAGCGAAAGCATCGATCCTTTATCTCAAAAGCGTTGCGCCTTTGTTGTATCGTCAGTTCAGGGTAAAATAGATTTCCGTTAACCACCTGGTCAGGACGCCGTATGCATTGCCCATTCTGTTTCGCCGTGGACACTAAGGTAATTGACTCTCGTCTCGTGGGCGAGGGTTCATCCGTACGCCGCCGTCGGCAGTGTCTGGTGTGTAATGAACGTTTCACCACCTTTGAAGTGGCGGAGCTGGTTATGCCGCGTGTTGTAAAAAGCAACGACGTGCGTGAACCGTTTAATGAAGAGAAATTGCGTAGCGGAATGCTGCGGGCGCTGGAAAAACGTCCGGTGAGTTCCGATGACGTTGAAATGGCAATCAATCATATTAAATCGCAGCTGCGCGCCACCGGTGAGCGCGAAGTACCGAGCAAGATGATTGGCAATCTGGTGATGGAGCAATTGAAAAAGCTCGATAAAGTCGCCTATATCCGTTTTGCCTCTGTCTACCGCAGTTTCGAAGATATCAAAGAATTTGGCGAAGAGATCGCGCGCCTGGAGGACTAAGCCGTGCAGGACGAGTATTACATGGCGCGGGCGCTAAAGCTGGCGCAACGAGGACGTTTTACCACCCACCCCAACCCAAATGTCGGGTGCGTCATTGTCAAAGATGGCGAAATTGTCGGTGAAGGTTACCATCAACGAGCGGGTGAACCACATGCCGAAGTACACGCGTTGCGTATGGCGGGTGAAAAAGCCAAAGGTGCAACGGCGTATGTGACACTCGAACCTTGCAGCCATCACGGCCGTACGCCGCCTTGCTGTGATGCTTTAATTGCCGCAGGTGTGGCGCGCGTGGTTGCCTCGATGCAAGATCCTAACCCGCAGGTCGCTGGGCGTGGACTTTACCGTCTGCAACAGGCTGGCATTGACGTCAGCCACGGCCTGATGATGAGTGAAGCCGAGCAATTGAATAAAGGCTTTCTCAAGCGGATGCGCACCGGCTTTCCTTATATTCAGTTAAAACTTGGCGCATCGCTTGATGGTCGCACGGCGATGGCGAGCGGCGAAAGCCAGTGGATCACTTCGCCCCAGGCGCGGCGTGATGTACAACGACTGCGCGCGCAAAGTCATGCCATTTTAACCAGCAGCGCCACGGTGCTGGCGGATGATCCTGCCTTAACGGTGCGTTGGTCCGAACTGGATGAACAAACTCAGGCGCTCTACCCGCAACAAAATCTCCGCCAGCCGGTACGTATTGTGATTGATAGCC
Organism: Shigella sp. FC1567; assembly: GCF_001743015.1. Taxonomy (NCBI): domain Bacteria; kingdom Pseudomonadati; phylum Pseudomonadota; class Gammaproteobacteria; order Enterobacterales; family Enterobacteriaceae; genus Shigella; species Shigella sp. FC1567. The sequence goes on along the minus strand of NZ_MIIV01000222.1, from coordinate 36,827 downwards.
AAAATCGCGTGACGCCGGAACATCACATTGTGCAGCAGCCCGGCGAAACCTGGTTCGCGCGTACGCAGGAAGATTCTCGTGAGTGGCCGGAAACGGTGCGTACCTTGCTGATTCCAGAGCATAAAGGTCATCTGGATCTGGTTGTACTGATGATGCAACTGGGTAAACAGCAGATTAACAGCATCTGGGGGGAAGCGGGGCCAACGCTCGCTGGCGCATTGCTGCAGGCGGGTTTAGTCGATGAGCTGATTGTCTATATCGCACCTAAACTATTAGGCAGCGACGCCCGTGGATTATGCACCCTGCCAGGGCTTGAGAAATTAGCCGACGCCCCCCAATTTAAATTCAAAGAGATACGTCATGTAGGCCCGGATGTTTGCCTGCATTTAGTGGGTGCATGATCTCCCGGCTCGAAAGGGAAGCAGCGCACGAAATATTATGCTAAAATCCGCCCCCCTGCGGGGCCATACTCGAACCCGAAGGAAGAAAATGAACATTATTGAAGCTAACGTTGCTACCCCGGACGCTCGCGTCGCCATCACCATCGCGCGTTTCAACAACTTTATCAATGACAGCCTGCTGGAAGGTGCAATTGACGCACTGAAACGTATCGGTCAGGTAAAAGATGAAAACATTACCGTTGTTTGGGTGCCTGGTGCCTATGAGCTGCCGCTGGCGGCGGGTGCACTGGCTAAAACCGGTAAATACGACGCGGTGATTGCGCTGGGTACGGTTATTCGTGGTGGCACTGCCCATTTTGAATATGTCGCTGGTGGTGCAAGCAACGGCCTGGCGCATGTTGCCCAGGACAGCGAAATTCCGGTTGCTTTTGGGGTTCTGACCACTGAAAGCATTGAACAAGCGATCGAACGTGCTGGCACCAAAGCTGGCAACAAAGGTGCAGAAGCTGCACTGACCGCGCTTGAAATGATTAATGTATTGAAAGCCATCAAGGCCTGAAATTAGTAAGGGGAAATCCGTGAAACCTGCTGCTCGTCGCCGCGCTCGTGAGTGTGCCGTCCAGGCGCTCTACTCCTGGCAGTTGTCCCAGAACGACATCGCTGATGTTGAATACCAGTTCCTGGCTGAACAGGATGTAAAAGACGTTGACGTCCTGTACTTCCGTGAGCTGCTGGCCGGGGTGGCGACTAATACCGCATACCTCGACGGACTGATGAAGCCATACCTGTCCCGTCTGCTGGAAGAACTGGGACAGGTAGAAAAAGCAGTACTGCGCATTGCGCTGTACGAACTGTCTAAACGTAGCGATGTGCCATACAAAGTGGCCATTAACGAAGCGATCGAACTGGCGAAATCGTTCGGCGCAGAAGACAGCCATAAGTTCGTCAACGGTGTACTCGATAAAGCAGCACCTGTGATTCGCCCTAACAAAAAGTAATATCCAGGCCGGTAGATTCACGGAAGACCGTTCCATGATCGCCGGCCTTTTCTTTTTTACCTGCTGAGGCATAACGTATGGCATGTGGCGAGTTCTCCCTGATTGCCCGTTATTTTGACCGTGTAAGAAGTTCTCGTCTTGATGTCGAACTGGGCATCGGCGACGATTGCGCACTTCTCAATATCCCCGAGAAACAGACCCTGGCGATCAGCACTGATACGCTGGTGGCGGGCAACCACTTCCTCCCTGATATCGATCCTGCTGATCTGGCGTATAAAGCACTGGCGGTGAACCTAAGCGATCTGGCAGCGATGGGGGCCGATCCGGCCTGGCTGACGCTGGCATTAACCTTGCCGGACGTAGACGAAGCGTGGCTTGAGTCCTTCAGCGACAGTTTGTTTGATCTTCTCAATTATTACGATATGCAACTCATTGGCGGCGATACCACGCGTGGGCCATTATCAATGACGTTGGGTATCCACGGCTTTGTTCCGATGGGACGAGCCTTAACGCGCTCTGGGGCGAAACCGGGTGACTGGATCTATGTGACCGGTACACCGGGCGATAGCGCCGCCGGGCTGGCGATTTTGCAAAACCGTTTGCAGGTTGCCGATGCTAAAGATGCGGACTACTTGATCAAACGTCATCTCCGTCCATCGCCGCGTATTTTACAGGGGCAGGCACTGCGCGATCTGGCAAATTCAGCTATCGATCTCTCTGACGGTCTGATTTCCGATCTCGGGCATATCGTGAAAGCCAGCGACTGCGGCGTACGTATTGACCTGGCATTGCTGCCGTTTTCTGATGCGCTTTCTCGCCATGTTGAACCGGAACAGGCGCTGCGCTGGGCGCTCTCTGGCGGTGAAGATTACGAGTTGTGTTTCACGGTGCCGGAACTGAACCGTGGAGCGCTGGATGTGGCTCTCGGACACCTGGGCGTACCGTTTACCTGTATCGGGCAAATGACCGCCGATATCGAAGGGCTTTGTTTTATTCGTGACGGTGAACCTGTTACGTTAGACTGGAAAGGATATGACCATTTTGCCACGCCATAAAGATGTCGCGAAAAGTCGCCTGAAGATGAGTAATCCGTGGCATCTACTTGCTGTCGGATTCGGAAGTGGATTAAGCCCGATCGTTCCTGGGACGATGGGCTCGCTGGCAGCGATTCCGTTCTGGTATCTGATGACCTTTTTGCCCTGGCAGCTCTACTCGCTGGTGGTGATGCTGGGGATCTGTATCGGCGTCTATCTTTGTCATCAGACCGCAAAAGATATGGGCGTGCACGATCACGGCAGCATTGTCTGGGACGAATTTATTGGTATGTGGATCACGCTCATGGCGCTGCCGACCAATGACTGGCAGTGGGTTGCCGCCGGGTTTGTGATTTTCCGTATTCTGGATATGTGGAAACCGTGGCCGATCCGCTGGTTTGATCGCAATGTGCATGGCGGCATGGGGATCATGATAGATGATATTGTCGCCGGGGTGATCTCCGCTGGCATCCTGTACTTTATTGGTCATCACTGGCCGCTGGGCATTCTGTCGTAGTTGTGCACCGATGCCTGATGTGACGCTTGTTGCGTCTCATCAGGCCTGGACTCTTATTTAAATCCTACTACCGGATGCGGTTTATACGGCGTTTCCAGTTCGGCAATCTGTTCCGGCTTCAAAGTGATATCCACCGCGTTCAATAGCTCATCAAGCTGTTCTTCCCGCGATGTACCGATAATCGGTGCGGCAATGCCCGGTTTACTCAACAACCAAGCCAGCGCAACTTGTGCTCGTGTTGCACCGAGTTCTTCACTGACGCCCGTTAACCGCTCTGCGATCTGCGCGTCATTTTCATCGCTTTCTTTATAGAGATTTTTCCCCACCTCATCAGACACCAGTCGTGCGGTAGTTTCTCCCCACGGACGCGTCAGTCGCCCCCGCGCCAGCGGGCTCCACGGAATCACCGCCACGCCCTCCTGATAAAACAGTGGCAGCATCTCGCGCTCTTCTTCGCGATAAATCAGATTGTAGTGATCCTGCATACTGACAAACTGCGCCCAGCCGTGCTGTTTTTGGAGTTCCAGTGCCTGAGCAAACTGCGAAGCGTGCATTGATGACGCGCCGATATAACGCGCTTTCCCGGCTTTTACCACGTCGTTCAGGGCTTCCAGCGTCTCTTCGATCGGCGTGTTGTAATCCCAGCGATGAATTTGCAGGATATCGACATAATCCATGCCGAGACGTCGCAGGCTGTCGTCGATAGAGCGCAAAATTTGTGCACGGGATAATCCTTCCGGTAAATCACCAACGCGATGGAACACTTTGGTGGCAACGACCACGTCTTCACGACGGGCGAAATCCCGCAGTGCGCGACCAACGATCTCTTCGCTGCTACCATCGGAATAGCTATTGGCGGTATCAAAGAAATTTATGCCGCCTTCCAGTGCGCGTTTAATTATGGGACGGCTGCTCTCTTCCGGCAGTGTCCATGCGTGATTACCACGATCTGGCTCGCCAAAGGTCATACAGCCGAGGCAAAGTCGGGAAACGCGAAGGTCGGTTTTTCCTAAGGGGTTGTATTGCATGCTGCCACTCCTGCCATGAATAATTTCTTAAGCATAGCAGGAGTGGAGTAGGGATTATGCCAGCCAGGCCTTGATTTTGGCTTCCATACCGGCGGCATCGAGGCCGAGTTCGGCGCGCATTTCTTCCTGCGTTCCTTGCGGAATAAAGAAGTCAGGCAGGCCAATGTTCAGCACGGGGACTGGTTTACGATGGGCCATTAGCACTTCGTTCACTCCGCTGCCTGCACCGCCCATAATGGCGTTTTCTTCTACGGTAACCAGTGCTTCATGACTGGCGGCCATTTCCAGAATTAACGCTTCATCAAGCGGTTTCACAAAACGCATATCGACCAGCGTGGCGTTCAGCGATTCGGCGACTTTCGCCGCTTCTGGCATCAGCGTACCAAAGTTAAGGATCGCCAGTTTCTCGCCACGACGCTTCACAATGCCTTTGCCAATTGGTAGTTTTTCCAGCGGCGTCAGTTCCACGCCGACCGCGTTGCCACGCGGGTAGCGCACCGCTGACGGGCCATCGTTATAGTGATAGCCGGTATAGAGCATCTGGCGACATTCGTTTTCATCGCTCGGGGTCATAATGACCATTTCCGGTATGCAGCGCAGGTAAGAGAGATCAAAAGCACCCTGATGGGTTTGACCGTCAGCACCAACAATGCCCGCGCGGTCGATGGCGAACAGGACCGGAAGCTTTTGAATTGCCACGTCATGCAGCACCTGATCATAGGCGCGTTGCAGGAAAGTGGAGTAGATCGCGACAATGGGTTTGTACCCACCAATCGCCAGACCGGCGGCAAAGGTCACTGCGTGTTGCTCGGCAATTGCCACGTCGAAGTAGCGATCCGGGAATTTACGAGAAAACTCGACCATGCCGGAACCTTCACGCATCGCCGGAGTAATCGCCATCAGCTTGTTATCTTTCGCCGCCGTTTCGCACAACCAGTCGCCAAAGATTTTTGAATAGCTCGGTAAACCGCCGCTACTTTTCGGCAAACAACCGCTGGAGGGATCAAATTTAGGCACGGCGTGGAAAGTGATTGGGTCTTTTTCTGCCGGTTCATAACCACGACCTTTTTTGGTCATGATATGCAGGAACTGCGGGCCTTTCAGGTCACGCATGTTCTTCAGCGTGGTGATAAGCCCCAGCACATCGTGACCGTCAACCGGGCCGATGTAGTTAAAGCCCAGCTCTTCAAACAACGTGCCAGGGACTACCATGCCTTTAATATGTTCTTCGGTACGTTTGAGCAGCTCTTTAATGGGTGGCACGCCAGAGAAAACTTTTTTCCCGCCTTCGCGCAGTGAAGAGTAAAGCTTACCGGAAAGCAGCTGCGCCAGATGGTTGTTGAGCGCGCCGACATTTTCGGAAATCGACATTTCGTTGTCGTTGAGGACCACCAGCATATCAGGACGGATATCGCCCGCGTGATTCATCGCTTCAAACGCCATGCCTGCGGTAATCGCGCCATCGCCGATTACACAGACGGTACGGCGATTTTTGCCTTCTTTCTCGGCAGCAACCGCAATACCAATTCCGGCACTGATGGAGGTTGATGAATGCCCGACGCTTAATACGTCATATTCGCTTTCGCCGCGCCACGGGAACGGGTGCAGGCCGCCTTTCTGACGGATGGTGCCGATTTTGTCGCGGCGTCCGGTCAAAATTTTATGCGGATAAGCCTGATGCCCCACATCCCAAATCAATTGGTCAAACGGGGTGTTGTAGACATAGTGCAGCGCCACGGTCAGTTCGACCGTGCCCAGCCCGGAGGCGAAGTGCCCGCTGGAACGGCTCACGCTGTCGAGTAAATAGCGGCGCAGTTCGTCGCAGAGTTTCGGTAAACTCTCTTTCGGCAACAGTCGTAACTCCTGGGTGGAGTCGACCAGTGCCAGGGTCGGGTATTTGGCAATATCAAAACTCATCAGGGGCCTATTAATACTTATTGTTTATTTATTACGCTGGATGATGTAGTCCGCTAGCGCTTCCAGTGCCGAGGTATCGGGTGACTGTTCAGCCAGTTGTTTCAGCGACTGACGGGCATCGTCGATCAGATCCCGGGCTTTCTTCCGGGCTTGCTCAAGACCCAGAAGTGCAGGGTAGGTACTTTTACCAAGTTGCTGGTCGGCACCCTGGCGTTTTCCCAACGTTGCAGTATCTCCTACCACATCCAGGATGTCATCCTGAACCTGGAAGGCAAGGCCGATGCTCTCTGCGTACTTGTCGAGTACTGGCAGAGCACGACGCCCTTTATCTCCGGCGCTTAATGCACCAAGGCGAACGGCGGCGCGAATCAATGCGCCGGTTTTATGACGATGAATACGCTCAAGCGCGTCCAGAGGTACGTGTTTGCCTTCCGCGTCTAAATCTAATGCCTGACCACCGCACATTCCGGCAATACCGCTGGCGCTCGCCAGTTCAGAAATCATCGAAATTCTGTCGCGATCCGACACTTCCGGCATATCAGCATCGCTTAAAATCGAGAACGCCAGCGTTTGTAAAGCGTCGCCAGCGAGAATCGCGTTTGCTTCGCCAAACTTCACATGGCAGGTCGGCAAACCGCGACGCAGATCGTCATCATCCATCGCCGGTAAATCATCATGAATTAATGAGTAAGCGTGGATACACTCTACGGCGGCAGCGGGTGCGTCCAGCGTGTTTGTGCTAACGCCAAACATATGACCGGTGGCATAAACCAGGAAGGGTCGCAGACGCTTACCACCTAATAATGCACCATACTGCATGGTTTCGACCACGGGAGTGTTCTGAAAGGGCAGTGGGGCGATAAAACGGCTCAGCGCCTGGTTGGCCTGCTTAACGCAGGCTTCGAGTTGCTGCGGAAAGTCCATTACTCATTGTCCGGTGTAAAAGGGGTTAGAGAGGCGTCTTCATTGTCAGACAGCAGAATTTGTACGCGCTGTTCGGCTTGTTGTAATTTGGCCTGCCCCTGACGTGCCAGCTGCACGCCGCGTTCGAACTCGTTCAGCGCCTCTTCCAGCGGCAGGTCGCCACTTTCCAGACGGGTTACAATCTGTTCCAGCTCGCTCAGCGCCTTTTCAAAGCTGGCGGGAGCCTCATTTTTCTTCGGCATAATGAATGTCTGACTCTCAATATTTTTCGCCCCGTCATGGTAACGGACTCAGGGCAAATAGCAAATAACGCGCAATGGTAAGGTGATGTGCGCAGCAAAGCGATGTTAGTGGTATACTTCCGCGCCTGGATGCAGCCGCAGGTGTGGGCTGCTGTATTTTTCCCTATACAAGTCGCTTAAGGCTTGCCAACGAACCATTGCCGCCATGAAGTTTATCATTAAATTGTTCCCGGAAATCACCATCAAAAGCCAATCTGTGCGCTTGCGCTTTATAAAAATCCTTACCGGGAACATTCGTAACGTTTTAAAGCACTATGATGAGACGCTCGCTGTCGTCCGCCACTGGGATAACATCGAAGTTCGTGCAAAAGATGAAAACCAGCGTCTGGCTATTCGCGACGCCCTGACCCGTATTCCGGGTATCCACCATATTCTCGAAGTCGAAGACGTGCCGTTTACCGACATGCACGATATTTTTGAGAAAGCGTTGGTTCAGTATCGCGATCAGCTGGAAGGCAAAACCTTCTGCGTACGCGTGAAGCGCCGTGGCAAACATGATTTTAGCTCGATTGATGTGGAACGTTACGTCGGCGGCGGTTTAAATCAGCATATTGAGTCGCGCGCGTGAAGCTGACCAATCCGGAAGTGACTGTCCATCTGGAAGTGGAAGACGATCGTCTCCTGCTGATTAAAGGCCGCTACGAAGGTATTGGCGGTTTCCCGATCGGCACCCAGGAAGATGTGCTGTCGCTCATTTCCGGTGGTTTCGACTCCGGTGTTTCCAGTTATATGTTGATGCGTCGCGGCTGCCGCGTGCATTACTGTTTCTTTAACCTTGGCGGCGCGGCGCATGAAATTGGCGTGCGTCAGGTGGCGCATTATCTGTGGAACCGTTTTGGCAGCTCCCACCGCGTGCGTTTTGTCGCTATTAATTTCGAACCGGTCGTCGGGGAAATTCTCGAGAAAATCGACGACGGTCAGATGGGCGTTATCCTCAAACGTATGATGGTGCGTGCCGCGTCTAAAGTGGCTGAACGTTACGGCGTACAGGCGCTGGTCACCGGCGAAGCGCTCGGCCAGGTGTCCAGTCAGACGCTGACCAACCTGCGCCTGATTGATAACGTCTCCGATACGCTGATCCTGCGTCCGCTGATTTCTTACGACAAAGAGCACATCATCAACCTGGCTCGCCAGATTGGCACCGAAGACTTTGCTCGCACGATGCCGGAATATTGCGGTGTTATCTCCAAAAGCCCGACGGTGAAAGCGGTTAAGTCGAAGATTGAAGCGGAAGAAGAGAAATTCGACTTCAGCATTCTCGATAAAGTGGTTGAAGAAGCGAATAACGTTGATATCCGCGAAATCGCCCTGCAGACCGAGCAGGAAGTGGTGGAAGTGGAAACCGTCAATGGCTTCGGCCCGAACGACGTGATCCTCGATATCCGTTCTATCGATGAACAGGAAGATAAGCCACTGAAAGTCGAAGGGATTGATGTAGTTTCTCTGCCGTTCTATAAACTGAGCACCAAGTTTGGCGATCTCGACCAGAACAGAACCTGGCTACTGTGGTGTGAGCGCGGGGTGATGAGCCGTCTGCAGGCGCTCTATCTGCGCGAGCAGGGCTTTAACAATGTGAAGGTATATCGCCCGTAATTTGTGGTTGTAACGTCGCATCTGGTCAGATGCGACGCTTACCGCATCCGACACTACTCGTAATAATTATAAATCCCTGCCGCCATCACCAGTTGTGATGCCACTTCATGGGCTTTCTCGCGCCCAACCTGCAGGTCGATAATTTTCAGACCAAAGTCGATAGCTGTCCCCGGCCCCTGGCTGGTCAGCAATTTTACCCGTGCATCCCAGACGACGCGCTTGTCCTGCCATTGTTCAGCGGGAATTTTGTCTTTCAGCGTCGGGAAGCCGGTCATATTACCAATCGGGAAGATATCGTGCGGCACCAGCACGGTGGCTGGCGCGGCGCAAATAGCCGCGACGATACGCCCGGAACGGTGGAACTGTTTAACGGTTTCAACCAGCAGAGTGCTATCGCGAAAACACTCTGCGCCTTTAATGCCACCAGGCAGTACGATCACGTCATATTCGCCATCAGCCACCTCGACCAGCGGCGCATCCGCCAGCAGCTTCACGCCGCGCGAGCAGGTAATTGCCAGGTTGCCATCGCTGGCTACGCTGGCAGTGGTGACTTTGATACCGCCGCGAACCAAGAGGTCGATCGTGGTGACGGCTTCAGTCTCTTCACTACCAGGGGCGAGGCAAACCAGTGCCGATGCGCTCATATTCACTCTCCTTTCTTTTTACCATTTCAAACAGGCGGGTGTTTTCCGGTACGGCAATCCCATGCGCGCGGGCGCGGCGTAAGAGAAAACCATTGATATAGTCGATTTCGGTGTGGCGCAGCGCGCGGATATCCTGCAACATCGACGAGATATTTTCCGCTGTGGCATCAATCACCTGCATCACGTAATCACGCAAATCTTCCGCTGAAGTATGATGCCCTTCGCGTTCGATCACTGCCGCGACTTCTTCGCATATTTGCATAATTTCTTGCGGATGATGACGTAATTCACCGTTCGGGCAATTCCAGATGGCGGTCAGTGGATTAATCACGCAGTTGACTGCCAGCTTGCGCCACAGCTCGGCGCGAATATTGTTATGCCAGGCAACGTCAGGCAACACGGTTTGTAAAATATCCGCCAGATAACTGTAATCGCCATCCTGTTGCCGTGCCGGACCAATATGCGTGATACCGTTTGCCACATGAATAATGACATTGCCGTCGCGGCGGGCGGCATGGGTGGTGGTGCCCATCAGTAATGGCTGCTGAATATTTTGCAACTCTTCGATGGTGCCCATGCCGTTGTGAATTAACAGTATTGGCGTGGTTACAGGCAGTGTGGACGCGAGGCTTTTGACGGCATCGGAAACCTGCCATGCTTTCAGCGTCACCAGGAGCAGATCGCTGGTGGCGAGAAAATCGGGATCGTTGGCGGTCAGCGATTCGTTAAATATCGAACCATCTGTCTCAACCAGATTCGCACTACAATAAGGTTGCGGTACGCGCAGCCAGCCCTGAACTTCATGACCCTGTTTGCAAAGTGCTGTAAGCCATAATTGCCCTAAGGCACCGCATCCCAATACGGTAATTTTCATTGTTCCTCCTCACCCGCAACCACTCCGGGTGTTCAATAAGGCTATCCCTTAATTGTGCATGCTGTTGCGACTATGCACAATTAAGGGATACGTCCTGGTGCAGGACTGTCGGTTATTTAACTTTGCGGGTATTATGCTTCGCATCAAAAATGAAGGGAGAGGAAAAGATGCCATCTTTCGATATTGTCTCTGAAGTTGATCTTCAGGAAGCACGTAACGCGGTCGATAACGCGAGCCGCGAAGTGGAGTCCCGTTTTGACTTCCGTAACGTTGAAGCCTCATTTGAGCTGAACGACGCCAGCAAAACCATCAAAGTGTTGAGCGAGTCCGATTTCCAGGTCAATCAGTTGCTGGATATTCTGCGTGCCAAGCTGCTGAAGCGCGGCATTGAAGGCAGTTCACTGGATGTACCGGAAAATATCGTTCATAGCGGTAAAACCTGGTTTGTGGAAGCGAAACTGAAGCAGGGCATTGAGAGCGCGACCCAGAAAAAAATCGTCAAGATGATCAAAGACAGCAAACTGAAAGTGCAGGCGCAAATTCAGGGCGATGAGATCCGCGTGACTGGCAAATCTCGTGATGATTTGCAGGCTGTCATGGCGATGGTGCGCGGTGGCGATCTGGGTCAGCCGTTCCAGTTCAAAAACTTCCGCGATTAATCGCGACAACCTGCGCTTTGTTCATGTCAGATGCGGCATGAACGCCTGGTTCGGCCTACAAAGGCTTGTAAATCAGGAGCTTAGTAGGCCTGATGAGCGTAGCGCAGCAGGCAATTTCGCCTCGCTTTTATGCCTGGCGAATTGCCTGTTCAACATCAAAGCGATTCGTCACTTTGCTGTCGATTTTCACATAAGCTGAATGTTCTTCTTCTGCAATCAACACTTCTTTGATGCCTTCAGTTTCTAGCAAACGCACTTTTAACGCCTCGTTTGCGGCAATGTTCGCCGGGATTTCAATGCGCAAACTGCTGACATACGCCGGTTCTTTCATGGTACTGGCGACTGCCAGCCACACTGCGGCCAGCATTGCGCCAGCGAGAAATACGCCCTGACCGTCAAACATGCCGTCAATCCAGCCGCCCAGTGAACCGCCAATCGCCACGCCAAGAAACTGGCTGGTGGAGTAAACACCCATCGCTGTACCTTTGTAACCTGCTGGCGACTCTTTACTGATAAGTGAAGGCAGAAGGGCTTCCATCAAATTAAACGCTACAAAGAAAAGCTGCACGCCGACCACCAGTTGCCAGAACTGCGTTTGCGCGTTCCACAACACAATTTCCGCAACCACGATCAATCCGACGCAGAAGACAAAGACTTGCTTCATTTTGCGCTTAACTTCAGCGTAGATAATGAAAGGCACGACCGAGCCAAAGGCGATTAGCATTGTCGCCAGATAGACCTTCCAGTGTTCAGCCGCCGGGAACCCTGCATCAGCCAGTTGTCCGGGCAGGGCAACAAACGTCGACATCAGCAAAATATGCAGACACATAATGCCAAAGTTGAGTTTCAGCAGCCGCGGTTCCGCCAGCACTTTACTGAAACTGCCTTTCACCATTCCGGACTCACGATTAAGTACGTGAGTGCTACTGTTGGGCACAACCCAAATGGTCAACGCAATGCCGGTCGTTGCCAGAATAGCGATCATCCAGAACAGCGCGTGCAGCCCAAGTTTGTGAGTGATGATCGGGCCAAGCACCATCGCAATGGCAAAGGTAATGCCAAAGCTCACGCCGATAAACGCCATTGCTTTGGTGCGGTTTTGTTCGCGCGTGAGATCGGAAAGCAGCGCCATAACGGCAGCGGCAATCGCACCGGAGCCTTGTAGCGCCCGGCCTAGAATAATTCCCCAGATGGAGTCAGAGAGCGCAGCGATAACGCTACCGGCGGCAAACACCGCCAGCCCACCGACAATTAATGGTTTGCGACCAATACGGTCGGAAAGCAGGCCAAACGGAATCTGAAAAACGGCCTGAGTCAGACCATAAATACCAATGGCAATACCGATTAATGCTTCGCTGGCACCTTGCAGAGCCATGCCATACGTGGTCAGAACCGGCAGAACCATAAACATGCCCAGCATGCGCAACGAGAATACGGTCCCTAAACCCCAGGTCGCGCGCCTCTCACCTGGCGTCATTTTATAATCGTTCATTACCACCTCTGTTTTAAATTCGCGACTAGTGTAAAGCGGCAAACGAATGGGGTAAACATGCGGATTTTTTAGTAAATATTTCGAGAGGGATATGTTTCTAATGCTAAGAAAAAAGGTGCCGTAGCACCTTTTTAATAGAGAGGTTTTGTTACCACACAGCAGCCAGCAGCGTATGCGAGTCCGGTACCATAAAATCAACGGACATCATCACCGAGAGGGCAGTGATGGCGATGATAGAGAAGCCGAACAGCTTGCGCGCCCAGATTCTGTCATCAGCAACTTTATAACCGCGCAGAGCCATACCTAACCACCAGACGCTAACCGCCGCGGCGACCACCAGATATTTATATCCAGCGTAACCGCCAAGAGAGAGCATCAGCGTGGCAACGGCAAAGGCGATGATATACAGCGTGATGTGATTCTTCGCCACCGAAATGCCTTTTACCACTGGCAATACCGGAATGTTTGCCGCCTGGTAATCCTTAAAGCGGAAAATGGCGATGGCATAGGAGTGAGGCATCTGCCACAGGCTGAAGATAGCCAGCAGGATCGCTGCGCCGCTATCGAACTCGCCGGTTACTGCACAGTAGCCAATCACCGGCGGCGCAGCGCCGGAGAGCGAACCAATCAATGTGCCGTAGACTGAGTGGCGTTTCATGTACAGGCTATAGACGCCGACATAAACCACAAAGCCCATCACCCCCAGCCAGCAGGCCAGCGGATTCGCGCCAAACCACAGCAGCATAAAGCCAGCAATACCCAGCAAGGTGGCGTACACCAGCGAGACAGCAGGAGAGATCAGGCCTTTAACCAGCACCCGATTCTTCGTCCTTTCCATCTTTCTGTCGATATCCCTGTCGATGTAGTTGTTAAACACACAACCCGACGCCACAACCAGTGACACCCCAACCAGCGTGTAGATAAACAGGGGATAATCAATGCTGCCCTTTGAGGCCAGCAGGAATCCCCCAATCACCGAGATCAGGTTGCCAAAGATGATGCCTGGTTTCGTTACTTGCAGGTATTGCTTAAACATCATAACCGCCGCTCTTAGTGCATCATCATGTTGTAGTTGAGGTTCCACATAATCCAGATGGAGCCTACAACCAGGATAGCGATGATTAGCACGGTGAAGACAAACGCCGTCATGTTCCAGCCTTCATCTGATTTGGTATTCATGTGCAGGAAGCACACCAGATGCACCAGAACCTGTACCACTGCCATTGCCAGGATTGTTCCCAGAATTACGGCCGGAGAGGCAGCCCCTGTCATCACCATCCAGAACGGAATCACCGTCAGAATGATCGACAGGATAAAGCCTGTCATGTAGGTTTTTACGCTGCCATGGGACGCGCCGCTGTGATCGGTAGAATGACTCATTACATCGCCCCCATCAGATAAACAACAGTGAACACACAGATCCAAACCACATCCAGGAAGTGCCAGAACAGGCTCAGGCACATGATGCGGGTACGGTTAGTGCTGGTCAGGCCGCGACGAGCGATTTGTACCATCAGCACCGCCATCCAGATAAGACCGGAAGTGACGTGCAGACCGTGCGTGCCGACCAGCGCAAAGAACGCTGACAGGAAGCCGCTGCGATCCGGACCCATGCCGTTAACAATCAGGTGATGGAATTCGTAGATTTCCATCCCGATAAATCCGGCACCAAACAAACAGGTCAACGCCAGCCAGGAGATAACCTGGCTTTTGTTGTTTTTGTACATGGCGATAGCCGCCATGCCGTAGGTGATGGAGCTGAACAACAGCAAGAAAGTTTCAACCAGAACGAACGGCAGTTCGAAAATGTCCTTACCTGTCGGGCCGCTTGCGGTGCCGTTCACCAGAACGGCATAGGTAGCAAACAAGATTGAGAACAGAATGCAGTCGCTCATCAGGTAGATCCAAAATCCGAAGATTTTGGTTCCGCCTGCATCGTGGTGCCCGTGTTCGTGCGCGTGGGCAGTCGCGTGCGTCAAAGTATCAGTTGCCATTTTTCAGCCCTGCCTTAGTAATCTCATCGAAATGCTGGTTTTCCAGTTTTTCGATTTCTGCCACCGGCACGTAGTAATCCACGTCCTCGTCGAAGCTTTTCACGATCCAGGTGATGATCATGCCTGCGAAGCCAACAATCGCCAGCCACCAGATATGCCAGATCATGGCGAAACCGAAGATGGTGGAGAAAGCTGCAATGACGATACCTGCACCGCTGTTTTTCGGCATATGAATTTCTTCATAGTGGTCAGGCTTTTTATACGCTTCGCCTTTCTCTTTCATTTCCCAGAATGCATCACGCTCGTGAACGTGCGGCACAACGGCAAAGTTATAGAACGGAGGCGGGGAAGAGTTTGCCCACTCCAGCGTACGGCCACCCCACGGGTCGCCAGTCAGGTCACGGTTCTGGTCGCGGTCGCGAATAGAAACGTACATCTGAATAACGAGGCAGAGAATACCCAGCGCAATCAGTACTGCACCGCTAGCTGCAATCATCAGCATGGTGTGGAACTGCGGGTCAATCTGCTGGCTCAAACGACGGGTCATGCCCATGAAGCCCAGTGCATACAGCGGCATAAAGGCAACGAAGAAGCCGATGATCCAGAACCAGAACGCGCGTTTACCCCAGGTTTCATTCAGTTTGAAACCGAACGCTTTAGGCCACCAGTAGATCATCCCTGCGAAGCAGCCGAAGACCACGCCGCCGATGATAACGTTATGGAAGTGCGCAATCAGGAACAGGCTGTTATGCAGAACGAAGTCCGCGCCCGGTACTGCCAGCAGCACGCCAGTCATCCCGCCCACCGAGAAAGTGACGATAAAACCGATGGTCCACAGCATCGCAGAATGGAACACGATACGGCCCTGATACATGGTGAACAGCCAGTTGAAGATCTTCACCCCGGTCGGGATGGCGATAATCATTGTGGTGATACCAAAGAAGGCGTTTACGTTCGCGCCCGCACCCATCGTAAAGAAGTGGTGCAGCCAAACGATGAACGACAGCACGGTGATACAGACGGTTGCCCATACCAGCGAGGTATAACCAAACAGACGTTTACGCGAGAAGGTTGCCGCAATTTCGGAGAACACACCGAAAACAGGCAGGATCAGGATGTAAACTTCCGGGTGGCCCCAGGCCCAAATCAGGTTGATGTACATCATCATGTTGCCACCCATATCGTTGGTAAAGAAATGGGTGCCCAGATAGCGATCCAGGGTCAACAACGCGACGGTAACCGTCAGAATTGGGAAGGAAGCAATAATCAGTACGTTCGCGCACAGTGATGCCCAGGTAAATACTGGCATCTTGAACATGGTCATGCCCGGTGCGCGCATCTTCAGAATGGTAACGAAGAAGTTGATACCGGTAAGCGTCGTACCTATACCGGATAGCTGGAGACTCCATATCCAGTAATCAACACCGACTCCCGGACTGTACTCTATTCCCGATAGCGGTGGATAGGCCAGCCAGCCGGTCTGCGCAAATTCGCCCACGCCGAGAGAAACGTTAACCAGAATCACACCAACAACAGTAAACCAGAAGCTTAAGTTGTTGAGGAACGGGAACGCAACGTCACGCGCGCCGATCTGCAGCGGAACCACCAGGTTCATCAGACCGATAACGAAAGGCATCGCCACGAAGAAGATCATAATCACGCCGTGCGCGGTGAAGATCTGATCGTAGTGGTGAGGTGGCAGGAAGCCCGCTTCGCCCGCCGAGGCAAGAGCCTGCTGGCTACGCATCATAATGGCGTCAGCAAAACCACGCAGCAACATCACAATCGCCACGATGATATACATGATACCGAGGCGTTTATGGTCGACGGAGGTCAGCCACTCTTTCCACAGGTAGGTCCACTTACCGAAGTAAGTGATCAGGCCAACGAGCGCCAGACCTCCCAAAATAATGCCAGCGATCGTAACCATGACGATAGGTTCATGGAACGGGACTGCATCAAGTGATAATTTTCCGAACATCTTTATTCTTCCTCAACCCCTTTAATGGGCGGATTCCGCGTGGCTCATGTCCATGCCTTCCATACCTTCGTGTGCGCTGTGCTCACCTTCTGGCTGGGTCATGTCCATGCTCTTACCGTGAGCCATAAACTTGTTAATCACATCAGCAAACAAGTCTGGTTTCACGTTGGAGAAATATTCCACCTGGTTGTATTCGCTAGGCGCGGCCAGTTTTTCGAACGCAGCCATGTCAGACATGGTGTTCGGCGACTGCTTCGCTTTTGCGACCCACTGGTCGAATTCGGCGCGATCCGGTGTTGCAATAGCTTTGAACTTCATGCCTGAGAAGCCCGGGCCGCTGTAGCTGGCGGAGATACCGTCATAAGTACCGGGTTCGTTGGCGATCAGATGCAGGCGAGTCTGCATACCAGCCATGGCATAAATCTGGCTACCCAGACGCGGAATGAAGAAGGAGTTCATCACGGAGTTGGAGGTCACTTTGAAGTACACCGGAGTGTTCGCCGGGAAAGCGATTTCATTCACGGTAGCAATGCCCTGTTCCGGGTAGATGAAGAACCATTTCCAGTCCATGGAAACCACTTCGATGGTAATGGGCTTCTCGTCGTGTGCCAGCGGCTTGCTAGGCTCAAGAGCGTGAGTGGTTTTCCAGGTCAGTACCGCAAGGAAGATGATGATTAAGATAGGTACCGTCCAGACCACAGCTTCCACTTTATTGGAGTGTGACCAGTTCGGGCTGTACTTAGCATCTTTATTGCTCGCACGATACTTCCAGGCGAAACCAACAGCCATCAAGATTGCGGGAATAACGACAATCAACATCAGGCCAAATGCCGTCAGTATCAGTGAACGTTGCTCCAGACCAATCTGTCCTTTGGGATCTAACAGCGCAGAATTACAGCCACTGAGCAATACAGTGCCTGCAAATAATGACAACCATCCCAAACTTTTATTGTATTTCCTGAGTCTCATTTAACGACCTCAATTCCACGGGATCTGGTGGCGTTTAAAGTGTGTGGGCATTTTATGGGAAGGTTACATTACTGTAAACATGATTAAATTCCTGTTACTTGGATTTGACTGTCAGGTCACATATGTTGCAAAACATATCAAGTTGATTTTAAGAAGCTGTTGCAAAAGGGCGTTATAACGAAAGGGGAGTGCAGAAGGAGTTTGGACGGGCAATTGGTATAACCAATCTGGAATAAAATAATTGTTTAACAAATAATTATCATTATGGTGACAATTGGGTGGGGGGAAAATAAAGACTCGTTAGCTGAATCGTGTAAGAAAAAATAGAATTCATAAATTGCGTCAATAATTTCCAAACGCTAAGCCGCACAAAAGAACAAATATTATTAAGCGATACTGATGTTTATTTAGCCGTAATAATTACGGCGAGTGATTACTACAGCTAAATAATATTTACAGATTACGTCAGATGCGTTTTTCGTAGAGCCAGATAATCCAGCAAACCACCAAGCACGACGCCAGAAAGGGCGACTAAAACCCCGACTTCCAGCAGAGCAGGCAGGAAAGAGAAGTGCGTCAAATCCAGCGCGTCCATCGTCAACAGCAGTAACCACACGGCCAACAGGCTGACGCCCGCCGCCAGTGTCCACATGGCAAAGGCATAACCTGCCGGATATTCGGTACGGGAGATAAAGTTGTCATTTACTCGTGTATATTCAAGCGTCTGGCGGCAAACCAGCAGCAAAATAAGCCCCGGTACGGCAGCGGCGACGGAGAATAGATAGAATGTCGACCAGCCGTGTGCTTCAACAAACCAACCCGCCACGGGGCCGACATAAACTCGTCCTACAGCGGAAAGCGCTGAGAGCAGGGCAAATTGAGTAGCGGAAAATGACTTATTACACAGCGTCATTAACAGCGCGACAAAGGCTGATGTGCCCATCCCGCCACAGAGGTTTTCGAAAAAGACGGCTGCGCCCATGCTGTAGAGATGCTTATCAGTAATCGACAGCAGCCAGTAACCAGCGTTAGACGCACCTTGTAAAATGCCGAAAATCAGCAGCGCCCGGAACAGCGACAGGCGCTGCATCAAAATCCCACCGTACAATGCGCCCACAATGGTCGCCAGTAAGCCAAGCGTTTTGTTAACCACGCCTACTTCACCCGCATCAAACCCGACGCCGCGAATCAAAAACGTGGTTGTCAGGCTCATGGCGAATGCGTCGCCCAGCTTATACAGCACGATAAGAAGCAAAATAAGCCAGGCATTATTGCGACCAAAGAAATCTCGCAGAGGTGCAACAACCGCTTGTTCCAGCGTTTTTGGCACAGGAATGGTGTCGGTCGGTTCTGGTGCAAGCAACGTCGCGATAATACAAGGGATCAACAGCGCCGCCATCAACCAGTACATGCCCTGCCAGCCCAGCCATTTATCTGCCAGCCACAGGGCTAAGCCGCCGGAAACCAGCATCCCTAAACGGTAACCCAGCACGCTGATTGCCGCGCCCGCACCACGTTCTTCTGCCGGGAGCACATCGGTTTTCCACGCATCGAAGACAATATCCTGGGAGGCCGAGCAAAAAGCGATCACCACCGCCAGTGCCGCCATCCAGCGGAGTTGGGTGCCAGGTTCGAGAAAACCCATCGCCGCAATGGCGACTAATAACAGGATTTGCGTGGCGAGCAGCCAACCGCGCCGCCGCCCAAAAAATGGGGGCGTGTAGCGGTCCATCAGCGGTGACCAGAGGAATTTAAAAACGTAAGCCTGGCCTACCAGAGAGAAGAAACCAATGGTTTTGAGATCAATATTCTCGACCGTCATCCAGGCCTGTAAGGTACCGGATGTCAGGGCGAGCGGTAGCCCGGAAGCAAAACCCAGGATCAGCAATATGGCTGAACGCGGCTGTTGAAAAATACGTAAATATTGACTGGACATGGGCGTCTACAGGCCCGGTTTGCACCGGGCCAGAGGGCAGAAATTAACGCGCGTTCTGCTTGATGAATTCGTGAATGCTGGTGTCCTGAGACATATCAGCGATGGTATCGGTCAGCACACTGTTAACCGCATCGGCGATATTTTTGTTGGAGGCCTGGAACGCACCTTCAACGTTGTAGCTGGCACGATAGTTTTTGGTTATTTTGTTGCCATTCTGCGCGGTAGCGATGATGGCGATATCCGCTTTGGTAGCGATGTTGTAGCGCACGTTGCCCTGGGACACGTCAGCATACAGTTGGCTAACGATGATTTGCAGATTAACCGGGCCATTCGGACCAACCATGTAACCACGCGCGGTCATCTGTTTTTCCAGCACTTCTTGCAGCAGGAAACGCAGATCGCGGGAGGCGGCCAGGGTAACGATTTGATTATCGCGGGTGACTTTTGCCAGCGCCTGATCGGTACGCTGATCGGCACCATTAATGCTTACGGTGACGCCCATCAGGCTTGGATCCTGCTGTGGCAGTGTAATCGTCGGGGAAACTTCAATAGTTGTTGGCGGTTTTGCGCATCCTGCAAGCATAAACAGAGCAACTAACGGGAAGAGGATTTTTTTGAACATGTTCGGGCTCTCAGAGACTCTTAAGCGTGTTTGGTAAAAATTCCCGCCATCATAACATTGCCAACGGCGAGGGGAAGTGGGTAAGGCATGTAAATTCATCATGTTGACGAAATAATCACCCCTGGTAAAAGAAACGCTGATGCGAGGCCTGTGTTTCAATCTTTAAATCAGTAAACTTCATACGCTTGACGGAAAAACCAGGACGAAACCTAAATATTTGTTGTTAAGCTGCAATGGAAACGGTAAAAGCGGCTAGTATTTAAAGGGATGGATGACATCTCAGCGTTGTCGGAGGAGATATTTCATGATGATACGTGAGCGGATAGAAGAAAAATTAAGGGCGGCGTTCCAACCCGTATTCCTCGAAGTAGTGGATGAAAGCTATCGTCACAATGTCCCAGCCGGCTCTGAAAGCCATTTTAAAGTTGTGCTGGTCAGCGATCGTTTTACGGGTGAACGTTTTCTGAATCGTCATCGAATGATTTACAGTACTTTAGCGGAGGAACTCTCTACTACCGTTCATGCGCTGGCTCTGCATACTTACACTATTAAGGAGTGGGAAGGGTTGCAGGACACCGTCTTTGCCTCTCCTCCCTGTCGTGGAGCAGGAAGCATCGCGTAAAAACGCATTTGCAACTGTCGGCGCTTTTTCAGTATGTTGCTAAAGATTTTATGAAAAACGGCCTGCGGGCCGTTTTGTTTTGTCTGGATTTTGCGCTTTTTGCCCAGCATTCAGACGAAAATTGCCCGGGAATTGTGAAAAAATACGCGACAGCGCGCAATAACCGTTCTCGACTCATAAAAGTGATGCCGCTATAATGCCGCGTCCTATTTGAATGCTTTCGGGATGATTCTGGTAACAGGGAATGTGATTGATTATAAGAACATCCCGGTTCCGCGAAGCCAACAACCTGTGCTTGCGGGGTAAGAGTTGACCGAGCACTGTGATTTTTTGAGGTAACAAGATGCAAGTTTCAGTTGAAACCACTCAAGGCCTTGGCCGCCGTGTAACGATTACTATCGCTGCTGACAGCATCGAGACCGCTGTTAAAAGCGAGCTGGTCAACGTTGCGAAAAAAGTACGTATTGACGGCTTCCGCAAAGGCAAAGTGCCAATGAATATCGTTGCTCAGCGTTATGGCGCGTCTGTACGCCAGGACGTTCTGGGTGACCTGATGAGCCGTAACTTCATTGACGCCATCATTAAAGAAAAAATCAATCCGGCTGGCGCACCGACTTATGTTCCGGGCGAATACAAGCTGGGTGAAGACTTCACTTACTCTGTAGAGTTTGAAGTTTATCCGGAAGTTGAACTGCAGGGTCTGGAAGCGATCGAAGTTGAAAAACCGATCGTTGAAGTGACCGACGCTGACGTTGACGGCATGCTGGATACTCTGCGTAAACAGCAGGCGACCTGGAAAGAAAAAGACAGCGCTGTTGAAGCAGAAGACCGCGTAACCATCGACTTCACCGGTTCTGTAGACAGCGAAGAGTTCGAAGGCGGTAAAGCGTCTGATTTCGTACTGGCGATGGGCCAGGGTCGTATGATCCCGGGCTTTGAAGACGGTATCAAAGGCCACAAAGCTGGCGAAGAGTTCACCATCGACGTGACCTTCCCGGAAGAATACCACGCAGAAAACCTGAAAGGTAAAGCAGCGAAATTCGCTATCAACCTGAAGAAAGTTGAAGAGCGTGAACTGCCGGAACTGACTGCAGAATTCATCAAACGTTTCGGCGTTGAAGATGGTTCCGTAGAAGGTCTGCGCGCTGAAGTGCGTAAAAACATGGAGCGCGAGCTGAAGAGCGCCATCCGTAACCGCGTTAAGTCTCAGGCGATCGAAGGTCTGGTAAAAGCTAACGACATCGACGTACCGGCTGCGCTGATCGACAGCGAAATCGACGTTCTGCGTCGCCAGGCTGCACAGCGTTTCGGTGGCAACGAAAAACAAGCTCTGGAACTGCCGCGCGAACTGTTCGAAGAACAGGCTAAACGCCGCGTAGTTGTTGGCCTGCTGCTGGGCGAAGTTATCCGCACCAACGAGCTGAAAGCTGACGAAGAGCGCGTGAAAGGCCTGATCGAAGAGATGGCTTCTGCGTACGAAGATCCGAAAGAAGTTATCGAGTTCTACAGCAAAAACAAAGAACTGATGGACAACATGCGCAATGTTGCTCTGGAAGAACAGGCTGTTGAAGCTGTACTGGCGAAAGCGAAAGTGACTGAAAAAGAAACCACTTTCAACGAGCTGATGAACCAGCAGGCGTAATTTACGCAGCATAACGCGCTAAATTCGCACAAAGGCCCGTCACCGCCAGGTGGTGGGCTTTTTTTGTCATGAATTTTGCATGGAACCGTGCGAAAAGCCTCTTTCGGTGTTAGCGTAACAACAAAAGATTGTTATGCTTGAAATATGGTGATGCCGTACCCATAACACAGGGACTAGCTGATAATCCGTCCATAAGGTTACAATCGGTACAGCAGGTTTTTTCAATTTTATCCAGGAGACGGAAATGTCATACAGCGGCGAACGAGATAACTTTGCACCCCATATGGCGCTGGTGCCGATGGTCATTGAACAGACCTCACGCGGTGAGCGCTCTTTTGATATCTATTCTCGTCTACTTAAGGAACGCGTCATTTTTCTGACTGGCCAGGTTGAAGACCACATGGCTAACCTGATTGTGGCGCAGATGCTGTTCCTGGAAGCGGAAAACCCAGAAAAAGATATCTATCTGTACATTAACTCCCCAGGCGGGGTGATCACTGCCGGGATGTCTATCTATGACACCATGCAGTTTATCAAGCCTGATGTCAGCACCATCTGTATGGGCCAGGCGGCCTCGATGGGCGCTTTCTTGCTGACCGCAGGGGCAAAAGGTAAACGTTTTTGCCTGCCGAATTCGCGCGTGATGATTCACCAACCGTTGGGCGGCTACCAGGGCCAGGCGACCGATATCGAAATTCATGCCCGTGAAATTCTGAAAGTTAAAGGGCGCATGAATGAACTTATGGCGCTTCATACGGGTCAATCATTAGAACAGATTGAACGTGATACCGAGCGCGATCGCTTCCTTTCCGCCCCTGAAGCGGTGGAATACGGTCTGGTCGATTCGATTCTGACCCATCGTAATTGATGCCAGAGGCGCAACTGTGCCGCTATACTTATCCAGGGCGGCACAACGCTGTAAGCGGCTTGCGCCTGAGAATGGCATTTGCGTCGTCGTGTGCGGCACAAAGAACAAAGAAGAGGTTTTGACCCATGACAGATAAACGCAAAGATGGCTCAGGCAAATTGCTGTATTGCTCTTTTTGCGGCAAAAGCCAGCATGAAGTGCGCAAGCTGATTGCCGGTCCATCCGTGTATATCTGCGACGAATGTGTTGATTTATGTAACGACATCATTCGCGAAGAGATTAAAGAAGTTGCACCGCATCGTGAACGCAGTGCGCTACCGACGCCGCATGAAATTCGCAACCACCTGGACGATTACGTTATCGGCCAGGAACAGGCGAAAAAAGTGCTGGCGGTCGCGGTATACAACCATTACAAACGTCTGCGCAACGGCGATACCAGCAATGGTGTCGAGTTGGGCAAAAGTAACATTCTGCTGATCGGTCCGACCGGTTCCGGTAAAACGCTGCTGGCTGAAACGCTGGCGCGCCTGCTGGATGTTCCGTTCACCATGGCCGACGCGACTACACTGACCGAAGCCGGTTATGTGGGTGAAGACGTTGAAAACATCATTCAGAAGCTGTTGCAGAAATGCGACTACGATGTCCAGAAAGCACAGCGTGGTATTGTCTACATCGATGAAATCGACAAGATTTCTCGTAAGTCGGACAACCCGTCTATTACCCGTGACGTTTCCGGTGAAGGCGTACAGCAGGCACTGTTGAAACTGATCGAAGGTACTGTTGCTGCCGTTCCACCGCAGGGCGGGCGTAAGCATCCGCAGCAGGAATTTTTGCAGGTTGATACCTCCAAGATCCTGTTTATTTGTGGCGGTGCGTTTGCCGGTCTGGATAAAGTGATTTCCCACCGTGTAGAAACCGGCTCCGGCATTGGTTTTGGCGCGACGGTAAAAGCGAAGTCCGACAAAGCAAGCGAAGGCGAGCTGCTGGCGCAGGTTGAACCGGAAGATCTGATCAAGTTTGGTCTTATCCCTGAGTTTATTGGTCGTCTGCCGGTTGTCGCAACGTTGAATGAACTGAGCGAAGAAGCTCTGATTCAGATCCTCAAAGAGCCGAAAAACGCCCTGACCAAGCAGTATCAGGCGCTGTTTAATCTGGAAGGCGTGGATCTGGAATTCCGTGACGAGGCGCTGGATGCTATCGCTAAGAAAGCGATGGCGCGTAAAACCGGTGCCCGTGGCCTGCGTTCCATCGTAGAAGCCGCACTGCTCGATACCATGTACGATCTGCCGTCCATGGAAGATGTCGAAAAAGTGGTTATCGACGAGTCGGTAATTGATGGTCAAAGCAAACCGTTGCTGATTTATGGTAAGCCGGAAGCGCAACAGGCATCTGGTGAATAATTAACCATTCCCATACAATTAGTTAACCAAAAAGGGGGGATTTTATCTCCCCTTTAATTTTTCCTCTATTCTCGGCGTTGAATGTGGGGGAAACATCCCCATATACTGACGTACATGTTAATAGATGGCGTGAAGCACAGTCGTGTCATCTGATTACCTGGCGGAAATTAAACTAAGAGAGAGCTCTATGAATCCTGAGCGTTCTGAACGCATTGAAATCCCCGTATTGCCGCTGCGCGATGTGGTGGTTTATCCGCACATGGTCATTCCCTTATTTGTCGGGCGGGAAAAATCTATCCGTTGTCTGGAAGCGGCGATGGACCATGATAAAAAAATTATGCTGGTCGCGCAGAAAGAAGCTTCAACGGATGAGCCGGGTGTAAACGATCTTTTCACCGTCGGGACCGTGGCCTCTATATTGCAGATGCTGAAACTGCCTGACGGCACCGTCAAAGTGCTGGTCGAGGGGTTACAGCGCGCGCGTATTTCTGCGCTCTCTGACAATGGCGAACACTTTTCTGCGAAGGCGGAGTATCTGGAGTCGCCGACCATTGATGAGCGGGAACAGGAAGTGCTGGTGCGTACTGCAATCAGCCAGTTCGAAGGCTACATCAAGCTGAACAAAAAAATCCCACCAGAAGTGCTGACGTCGCTGAATAGCATCGACGATCCGGCGCGTCTGGCGGATACCATTGCTGCACATATGCCACTGAAACTGGCTGACAAACAGTCCGTTCTGGAGATGTCCGACGTTAACGAACGTCTGGAATATCTGATGGCAATGATGGAATCGGAAATCGATCTGCTGCAGGTTGAGAAACGCATTCGCAACCGCGTTAAAAAGCAGATGGAGAAATCCCAGCGTGAGTACTATCTGAACGAGCAAATGAAAGCTATTCAGAAAGAACTCGGTGAAATGGACGACGCGCCGGACGAAAACGAAGCCCTGAAGCGCAAAATCGACGCGGCGAAGATGCCGAAAGAGGCAAAAGAGAAAGCGGAAGCAGAGTTGCAGAAGCTGAAAATGATGTCTCCGATGTCGGCAGAAGCGACCGTAGTGCGTGGTTATATCGACTGGATGGTACAGGTACCGTGGAATGCGCGCAGCAAGGTCAAAAAAGACTGCGTCAGGCGCAGGAAATCCTTGATACCGACCATTATGGTCTGGAGCGCGTGAAAGATCGCATCCTTGAGTACCTTGCGGTTCAAAGCCGTGTCAACAAAATCAAGGGACCGATCCTCTGCCTGGTAGGGCCGCCGGGGGTAGGTAAAACCTCTCTTGGTCAGTCCATTGCCAAAGCCACCGGGCGTAAATATGTCCGTATGGCGCTGGGCGGCGTGCGTGATGAAGCGGAAATCCGTGGTCACCGCCGTACTTACATCGGTTCTATGCCGGGTAAACTGATCCAGAAAATGGCGAAAGTGGGCGTGAAAAACCCGCTGTTCCTGCTCGATGAGATCGACAAAATGTCTTCTGACATGCGAGGCGATCCGGCCTCTGCACTGCTTGAAGTGCTGGATCCAGAGCAGAACGTAGCGTTCAGCGACCACTACCTGGAAGTGGATTACGATCTCAGCGACGTGATGTTTGTCGCGACGTCGAACTCCATGAACATTCCGGCACCGCTGCTGGATCGTATGGAAGTGATTCGCCTCTCCGGTTATACCGAAGATGAAAAACTGAACATCGCCAAACGTCACCTGCTGCCGAAGCAGATTGAACGTAATGCACTGAAAAAAGGTGAGCTGACCGTCGACGATAGCGCCATTATCGGCATTATTCGTTACTACACCCGTGAGGCGGGCGTGCGTGGTCTGGAGCGTGAAATCTCCAAACTGTGCCGCAAAGCGGTTAAGCAGTTACTGCTCGATAAGTCATTAAAACATATCGAAATTAACGGCGATAACCTGCATGACTACCTCGGTGTTCAGCGTTTCGACTATGGTCGCGCTGATAACGAAAACTGTGTCGGTCAGGTAACCGGTCTGGCGTGGACGGAAGTGGGCGGTGACTTGCTGACCATTGAAACCGCATGTGTTCCGGGTAAAGGCAAACTGACCTATACCGGTTCGCTCGGCGAAGTGATGCAGGAGTCTATTCAGGCGGCGTTAACGGTGGTTCGTGCGCGTGCGGAAAAACTGGGGATCAACCCTGATTTTTACGAAAAACGTGACATCCACGTCCACGTACCGGAAGGTGCGACGCCGAAAGATGGTCCGAGTGCCGGTATTGCTATGTGCACCGCGCTGGTTTCTTGCCTGACCGGTAACCCGGTTCGTGCCGATGTGGCAATGACCGGTGAGATCACTCTGCGTGGTCAGGTACTGCCGATCGGTGGTTTGAAAGAAAAACTCCTGGCAGCGCATCGCGGCGGGATTAAAACAGTGCTAATTCCGTTCGAAAATAAACGCGATCTGGAAGAGATTCCTGACAACGTAATTGCCGATCTGGACATTCATCCTGTGAAGCGCATTGAGGAAGTTCTGACTCTGGCGCTGCAAAATGAACCGTCTGGCATGCAGGTTGTGACTGCAAAATAGTGACCTCGCGCAAAATGCACTAATAAAAACAGGGCTGGCAGGCTAATTCGGGCTTGCCAGCCTTTTTTTGTCTCGCTAAGTTAGATGGCGGATCGGGCTTGCCCTTATTAAGGGGTGTTGTAAGGGGATGGCTGGCCTGATATAACTGCTGCGCGTTCGTACCTTGAAGGATTCAAGTGCGATATAAATTATAAAGAGGAAGAGAAGAGTGAATAAATCTCAATTGATCGACAAGATTGCTGCAGGGGCTGATATCTCTAAAGCTGCGGCTGGCCGTGCGTTAGATGCTATTATTGCTTCCGTAACTGAATC
Organism: Shigella sp. FC1567; assembly: GCF_001743015.1. NCBI lineage: Bacteria > Pseudomonadati > Pseudomonadota > Gammaproteobacteria > Enterobacterales > Enterobacteriaceae > Shigella > Shigella sp. FC1567. The sequence goes on along the minus strand of NZ_MIIV01000222.1, from coordinate 9,557 downwards.
TCTGAAAGAAGGGGATGATGTAGCACTGGTAGGTTTTGGTACTTTTGCCGTTAAAGAGCGTGCTGCCCGTACTGGCCGCAACCCGCAGACCGGTAAAGAGATCACCATCGCTGCTGCTAAAGTACCGAGCTTCCGTGCAGGTAAAGCACTGAAAGACGCGGTAAACTAAGCGTTGTCCCCGGTGGGGATGTGACGAAGTTCAAGGGCGCATCTACTGATGTGCCTTTTTTATTTGTATTCGGTGACTTTCTGCGTCTTGTGGGCTGACAATTGCCCCCGTTTCTTGTCACAATAGGCCTTTGCGCGCATCGATACGTTGCGTGAGGTACACAGTCATCTACAGCGGAGTGTTGTTACACCATGATGGACAGCTTACGCACGGCTGCAAACAGTCTCGTGCTCAAGATTATTTTCGGTATCATTATCGTGTCGTTCATATTGACCGGCGTGAGTGGTTACCTGATTGGCGGAGGCAATAACTACGCCGCAAAAGTGAATGACCAGGAAATCAGCCGTGGGCAGTTCGAGAACGCCTTTAACAGCGAGCGTAATCGCATGCAGCAACAGCTGGGCGATCAATACTCCGAGCTGGCAGCGAATGAAGGCTATATGAAAACCCTGCGTCAACAGGTGCTGAATCGTCTGATCGACGAGGCGCTGTTGGATCAGTACGCTCGTGAGCTGAAACTGGGTATCAGTGATGAGCAGGTTAAACAGGCGATTTTCGCGACCCCAGCCTTCCAGGTTGACGGCAAATTTGATAACAGCCGCTATAACGGTATCCTCAACCAGATGGGGATGACCGCCGATCAGTACGCCCAGGCGCTGCGTAACCAGCTCACTACCCAACAGCTGATTAACGGTGTTGCCGGTACCGATTTTATGCTGAAAGGTGAAACCGACGAGCTGGCGGCACTGGTCGCGCAACAACGCGTGGTGCGTGAGGCGACTATCGATGTTAACGCGCTGGCGGCGAAGCAGCCTGTGACCGAACAGGAGATTGCCAGCTACTACGAACAAAACAAAAACAATTTCATGACGCCGGAACAATTCCGCGTGAGTTACATCAAGCTGGATGCCGCAACGATGCAGCAACCGGTTAGCGATGCGGATATCCAGAGCTACTACGATCAGCATCAGGATCAATTCACCCAGCCGCAGCGTACCCGCTACAGCATCATCCAGACCAAAACTGAAGATGAAGCGAAAGCGGTACTTGATGAGCTGAATAAAGGCGGTGATTTTGCTGCATTAGCCAAAGAAAAATCTGCCGATATTATCTCTGCCCGTAACGGCGGCGATATGGGTTGGTTAGAAGATGCCACTATCCCCGACGAACTGAAAAATGCTGGTCTGAAAGAAAAAGGCCAACTGTCTGGTGTCATCAAATCTTCGGTCGGTTTCCTGATTGTACGTCTGGACGACATTCAGCCAGCGAAAGTGAAATCGTTAGACGAAGTACGTGACGACATTGCGGCGAAAGTGAAACACGAAAAAGCCCTCGATGCGTACTATGCGCTGCAGCAGAAAGTGAGCGATGCGGCAAGCAACGACACAGAGTCTCTGGCCGGTGCAGAGCAAGCTGCCGGCGTTAAAGCCACTCAGACGGGTTGGTTCAGCAAAGATAACCTGCCGGAAGAGTTGAACTTCAAGCCGGTTGCCGACGCTATCTTTAACGGCGGTCTGGTAGGTGAAAACGGCGCGCCGGGCATCAACTCTGACATCATCACCGTAGACGGCGACCGTGCATTCGTGCTGCGCATCAGCGAGCACAAACCGGAAGCGGTGAAACCGTTGGCAGATGTTCAGGAACAAGTTAAGGCACTGGTTCAGCACAACAAAGCTGAACAACAGGCGAAAGTGGATGCTGAGAAACTGCTGGTTGATTTGAAAGCCGGCAAAGGTGCGGAAGCTATGCAGGCTGCCGGTCTGAAATTTGGCGAGCCGAAAACCTTAAGCCGTTCCGGTCGTGACCCGATTAGCCAGGCGGCGTTTGCACTGCCACTGCCAGCGAAAGACAAACCGAGCTACGGTATGGCGACCGATATGCAAGGTAATGTGGTTCTGCTGGCGCTGGATGAAGTGAAACAAGGTTCAATGCCGGAAGATCAGAAAAAAGCGATGGTGCAGGGTATCACCCAGAACAACGCACAAATCGTCTTTGAAGCTCTGATGAGTAACCTGCGTAAAGAGGCGAAAATCAAAATTGGCGATGCGCTGGAACAGCAATAATCCTGAAGCCGCCTCGCAAAAAAATGCGTTGCAGCTGTAACAAGAAAAAGGTCGCTTTCGCGGCCTTTTCCATTTCTGAACATTGCCATTTGTTTACTGTTTTCACTGCCGTTAAGGTGATTCCACTGTTAACAAACAAGGAGAAAACAGTATGAAACACGGAATTAAAGCACTGCTCATTACCCTGTCCCTGGCCTGTGCCGGAATGTCTCATAGCGCGCTGGCGGCAGCTTCTGTGGCGAAACCGACGGCGGTAGAAACCAAAGCGGAAGCTCCTGCAGCACAAAGTAAAGCAGCAGTACCGGCGAAAGCCAGTGACGAAGAAGGCACCCGGGTCAGCATTAATAATGCCAGCGCGGAAGAGCTAGCCCGCGCGATGAATGGCGTTGGCCTGAAGAAAGCGCAGGCGATTGTCAGTTATCGCGAAGAGTACGGTCCGTTTAAAACAGTGGAGGATCTAAAGCAGGTGCCGGGGATGGGCAATTCGCTGGTGGAACGTAATCTGGCGGTATTAACCCTGTAATTAATTTGCATAGTGGCAATTTTTTGCCAGACTGAAGAGGTCATACCAGTTATGACCTCTGTACTTATAACAACAACGTAAGGTTATTGCGCTATGCAAACACAAATAAAAGTTCGTGGATATCATCTCGACGTTTACCAGCACGTCAACAACGCCCGCTACCTTGAATTTCTCGAAGAAGCCCGCTGGGATGGGTTGGAAAATAGCGACAGTTTTCAGTGGATGACGGCCCATAACATCGCCTTCGTCGTGGTCAATATCAATATTAACTATCGTCGCCCAGCGGTATTAAGTGACCTGTTAACTATTACCAGTCAGTTGCAGCAATTAAACGGTAAAAGCGGCATCTTAAGCCAGGTCATTACACTGGAGCCGGAAGGGCAGGTGGTAGCGGATGCGCTTATTACGTTTGTTTGTATTGATCTTAAAACGCAGAAAGCATTAGCTCTGGAAGGGGAATTGCGCGAAAAGCTGGAGCAGATGGTTAAGTAAACGTTTTGTGGTGCCGGATGCTCAAGCCGCATCCGGCGACACCCGGAATAATTACCTCAACCCGGTTTTCTGCTTCATCGCTGCCATCACCGTCGGTTTATCGGCCAGATAATGATTCAAACCGTTGGCGCGTAAATTACATGCCGCACAATGACCGCAACCGTCGCCTTTAATGCCGTTATAGCAGGTCAACGTTTCGTTACGGACTAAATCCAGTTTGCCGTAATAATCTGCCAGCGCCCAGGTTTCCGCTTTATCAATCCACATCAGCGGCGTTTCAAAACGAATATCTTTCGCCATGCCCAAACTGACGGCATGGTTTAGTGCTTTCACAAACTCATCGCGGCAATCCGGGTAGCCGGAGAAATCCGTTTCACAGACGCCGGTAATTACGGCTTCTGCTTTTACCTGATACGCATATATTGCCGCCAGCGTCAGGAACAAAATATTACGCCCTGGGACAAACGTATTCGGGATGCCATCGGCTTCAGGTTCATAATCAGGCACCGGAATGCTGTCACGTGTCAGGCTGCTGACCGCCAGCTCGTTGAGCAGCGTTACATCAAGAACCTTATGCGCGCGTGCTCCCAGTTTCAGCGCCAGTTCGCGTGCCACGTCGATTTCTGCGCGATGTCGCTGACCGTAATCGAACGTCACGCAATGGACTTCATCATATTGTTGTAATGCCTGCACCAGACAGGTGGTGGAATCCTGGCCTCCACTGAACACAACGACAGCACGTTTCATAGATAATCCTGCTTGAACAATAAAAGCGTTATGGTAACGCCTGCGATTAACCCGGACCAGCTATTCATTGCGACGGCGCGGGAAGCCAGGCTTCGGTAAATTCAAACCAGCCGCGCGGTGTCAGTCGCACACCGTTCACGCCGGGAGGGGCACTAATGCGATAGTGATAGTTGAACAGCGGCGTCAGCGTCGCGTCTGCCATTAACTGGCTAAAAACCGCTTTCAGGGCATTAAATCGGTTTTCCTCATCAGGCATTACTTGCACCGCGTCCAGCGTCGATTGCAGATGTGCATATGCTGGAGCGTCGAAAACATGTGGCCATAGTGGATCGCAACGTAGCCATTGCTCCAGAGTATATTCCGGTGCTTCGCCAATTAATCTGTCGCCCATCATGAGGTCTGCGTGTGCCAGTAGGGTCGTGTCGTCCCAGTTTTTTGCGTTATGAAAAATAATTGTGAGTTCACAGCCTTCCGCTGCCAGTGTCGCCTGTAGGCGTTCTGCCATGGTATGAAGTTCTATCGGTAGGTGATAAACCAGCGTCAAGGTTTTCGGTAGTTTGACTTCATCCGGTACTTGCCAGTGCGGAATAGTCCAGCCTGGCAGTAATGCATGACTGGCGGTGATCAGGTTTTCTCCGACTTCTAACGTTTGTAATAAACCGGATTGATGAATAATGGAGATCACTTTTCGCGCCTGCCAGAGGGAGAGTCGGGGACTTTTGCGCAACGTTAAATAGCAAAAACCTAAACTGATGCCACTACTGACCTGGCTGACCCGTTGCAGCTCCTCCGGTTTGCCGATGGTGATTTGCACGGGATGCCGACAACTGGTTCCCAAATCTTTTTCGAAAAGCGGCGGAGTTATCCAGTACTCAACCGCTTTAAGCAGCGGATGACGCAAATGGTAATAATCATGGCTCTCCAGGCGCACCAGCTCCGCTGTGAATTGTGTTAAGCGAAAAGGACCAGTGCCGATCAGTGGGAATTGCGGATGCGCCAGATGGCTGCAATAGCTCGCCAGCCGGTGCGCAAGCCAGTAATCGGGGCGATGTAAAAAGAAGGTCAGACACTGCGGATGGGTGACTTCAATACGCTTCACGCTAATAAATAATTGATCCAGTGCTGGCAGTTGTAACAGCATCAATAATCGCTGGTGTAAGTGTGAGGCTTTTACTGCATCGCCGTTATGCCAGTGTAGGGTTGAACGAAGATAAAAGTCCCAGCGTAACCCGTCAGTAGAGGTTTCCCAGTGATGCGCTAAATCGCCAATCGGGCGCTGAGTATTATTATCGAAGCGGGTCAGGCCGGAAAATATCTGCCCGGCGAGATGCTGCTCGGCACGGCCGGGCAAAAAGCCTGGTTGTAGCGGTTCGAGCGGGCGATAGTAGGGAATACGCAACGTGGGTGTATCGTTTTGCCATTGTCCGCCCATAAACGGCTGTAACAGAGTGCGTAGCTCACCTGGGGCCAGTTGCGCCAGCTCCAGCACATCTTGCTGCTTTCCGGTTTCCAGTGCCTGTTCCATCATCGCATTGCGTAGCGATTCCGGCGTGACCAGAAAGCGTAATATGTCCGCGCTTTCCGCGTCCTGACTGCGCCTGCCACTCCAGCCATCCCGCCTCCTGTGCCTGACGCAACAGCGTACGAACATGGCGTTCGCTGCAAAAACAGCGTTCGGCCAGTTCGCTGACGGTGACGGTTTGCGGCTTTCCGGCTGAAGGTTGCCACAGACGTTGATACTGGTTAAGACGGTTGAGCAATCGCATATAAACCCGGAACAATATTATTTAACTATTCACTATTACTTCCGTATATATCAGGTGATACTCAATCTCCATTAACCGTGTCACAGAGTGGAGAAAGAAATGGCTCGTCTGGCAGCATTTGATATGGATGGCACTTTATTGATGCCTGACCATCATTTAGGTGAGAAAACCCTCTCTACTTTGGCGCGACTGCGTGAACGCGACATTACCCTCACTTTTGCCACGGGGCGTCATGCGCTGGAGATGCAGCATATTCTCGGGGCGCTATCGCTGGATGCATATTTGATTACCGGCAACGGAACGCTCGTGCATTCTCTGGAAGGTGAACTTTTACATCGTGATGATTTACCTGCGGATGTCGCGGAGCTGGTGCTGTATCAGCAATGGGATACCCGAGCCAGCATGCATATCTTCAATGACGACGGTTGGTTTACCGGGAAAGAGATCCCTGCGTTGTTGCAGGCATTTGTCTATAGCGGTTTTCGTTATCAGATAATCGATGTCAAAAAAATGCCACTCGGCAGCGTCACCAAGATCTGCTTCTGTGGCGATCACGACGATCTTACACGCTTGCAGATCCAGCTATACGAAGCATTAGGCGAGCGTGCACATTTGTGTTTTTCCGCCACGGATTGCCTCGAAGTGCTGCCGGTGGGCTGCAATAAAGGCGCTGCATTGACGGTGCTGACCCAACATCTAGGTTTATCGTTGCGCGATTGCATGGCCTTTGGTGATGCGATGAACGATCGCGAAATGTTAGGCAGCGTCGGTAGCGGGTTTATTATGGGCAATGCGATGCCGCAACTGCGCGCGGAGCTCCCGCATTTACCGGTGATTGGACATTGCCGAAATCAGGCTGTCTCTCACTATTTGACGCACTGACTGGACTATCCACATCTACCTTATTCCCCCGAATAATGAGATCCCTTCCAGCACCGGGCAATTGCCCGGTTTTTTTTGCGTTGAATTTGTCATTTTGTGCCGTGGTGTTTAAACCGCACAGAATAAATTGTCGTGATTTCACCTTTAAAATAGAATTAAAAGAGAAAAAAATTCTCTGTGGAAGGGCTATGTTAGATAAAATTGACCGTAAGCTGCTGGCCTTACTGCAGCAGGATTGCACCCTCTCTTTGCAGGCACTGGCTGAAGCCGTTAATCTGACAACCACCCCTTGCTGGAAGCGCCTGAAACGGCTGGAGGACGACGGTATCCTTATCGGCAAAGTCGCCCTGCTGGATCCGGAAAAAATAGGCCTCGGCCTGACCGCCTTTGTGCTGATAAAAACGCAACATCACAGTAGCGAATGGTATTGCCGCTTTGTCACGGTGGTTACCGAAATGCCAGAAGTGCTGGGGTTCTGGCGCATGGCTGGTGAATACGATTATCTGATGCGCGTCCAGGTTGCCGACATGAAACGCTACGACGAGTTTTATAAGCGTCTGGTAAACAGCGTGCCGGGGCTGTCGGACGTCACTTCCAGCTTCGCGATGGAACAGATTAAATACACCACTTCTTTACCCATCGAATAAATATCCAGAATCAGGTCAGGACACAACGCGTGCGATTATTTGCTCAATTAAGCTGGTATTTCCGTCGGGAATGGCGTCGCTATCTCGGGGCTGTCGCCTTGCTTGTCATTATCGCGATGCTGCAACTGGTTCCGCCAAAAGTGGTTGGTATTGTTGTCGATGGCGTGACAGAACAACACTTTACTACCGGGCAGATCCTGATGTGGATCGCCACCATGGTGCTGATTGCCGTTGTGGTTTATTTCCTGCGTTACGTCTGGCGGGTATTGCTGTTTGGTGCGTCTTATCAACTGGCTGTTGAACTGCGTGAAGATTATTACCGTCAGCTAAGCCGGCAGCATCCTGAGTTTTACCTGCGTCATCGCACGGGTGACCTCATGGCTCGTGCGACCAATGACGTCGTTCGCGTCGTGTTTGCAGCCGGAGAAGGGGTGCTGACGCTGGTGGATTCACTGGTGATGGGCTGCGCTGTGTTGATTATGATGTCTACGCAAATTAGCTGGCAGTTGACCTTATTTGCCCTGTTGCCGATGCCAGTGATGGCGATCATGATCAAGCGCAACGGCGATGCCTTGCATGAACGCTTTAAGCTGGCACAGGCGGCGTTTTCTAGTCTTAATGACCGCACCTAGGAAAGCCTCACCAGTATCCGCATGATCAAAGCCTTTGGTCTGGAAGATCGCCAGTCGGCGTTATTTGCCGCGGATGCCGAAGATACCGGCAAAAAAAACATGCGGGTGGCGCGTATTGATGCTCGTTTCGACCCGACCATCTATATCGCGATTGGTATGGCGAACTTGCTGGCGATTGGCGGCGGTAGTTGGATGGTGGTGCAGGGCAGTTTAACGCTGGGCCAGCTCACCAGTTTTATGATGTATTTAGGTCTGATGATTTGGCCAATGCTGGCGCTGGCATGGATGTTTAACATTGTGGAACGTGGTAGTGCTGCATACAGCCGTATTCGCGCGATGCTGGCGGAAGCGCCGGTGGTGAACGATGGTAGCGAACCCGTGCCGGAAGGGCGTGGCGAACTGGATGTAAATATTCACCAGTTCACGTATCCGCAGACTGACCATCCTGCGCTGGAAAACGTCAATTTCGCCCTGAAACCCGGTCAGATGCTGGGTATCTGCGGGCCGACTGGTTCCGGCAAAAGTACCCTGTTGTCGCTCATTCAGCGTCATTTCGACGTCAGCGAGGGGGATATTCGCTTTCATGATATTCCTCTGACGAAGTTACAACTCGATAGCTGGCGTAGCCGCCTGGCGGTAGTTAGCCAGACACCGTTCCTTTTTTCCGACACCGTAGCGAACAACATCGCGTTGGGTTGCCCGAATGCCACCCAGCAAGAGATTGAGCATGTCGCGCGGTTAGCCAGCGTACATGACGATATTTTGCGTCTACCGCAAGGTTACGATACAGAAGTGGGCGAGCGCGGCGTGATGCTTTCCGGTGGGCAAAAACAGCGTATCTCCATTGCTCGAGCGTTATTAGTCAACGCGGAAATCCTCATCCTTGATGATGCGCTTTCGGCGGTGGACGGACGCACAGAGCACCAGATCCTGCATAACCTGCGTCAGTGGGGACAGGGAAGAACGGTAATCATCAGTGCCCATCGCCTTTCGGCACTGACGGAAGCCAGTGAAAATGTAATGAACGCATCCCACACAATTAAACACGGAGCAGTATGATGGTTAAAAGGGTGAAACTGGCAGGTGTGGAGCCTCGCAGATTTCCGGCATCATAGTGCCCAATACGGGATGCATAAAGCTCCCTCAGACTGGAGACTCCACAAATGAAATATACACCGGTTGGCGTTGATATCGCAAAACATGTCATTCAGATTCACTTCATCAATGAGCACACAGGTGAAGTGGTTGATAAACAGTTGCGTAGACAGGATTTTCTGACGTTCTTCGGCAACCGTGAGCCATGCCTGATTGGTATGGAGGCCTGTGGAGGTTCTCAGCACTGGGCACGGGAACTGACAAAACTTGGTCATAAAGTCCGGTTGTTGCAGGCCCGCTTCGTTAAGGCATTCGTCATGGGCAATAAGAATGATGTGATGGATGCCCGGGCTATCTGGATGGCGGTTCAGCAGCCGGGTAAAGAAATCGCCGTAAAAACAGAAGAACAGCAGTCGGTACTGGTTCTGCACCGTACCCGCATGCAACTGGTGAAGTTCCGGACCGCACAAATTAATGCCCTGCACGGGACGTTACTGGAGTTTGGTGAAACCATCCACAAAGGCCGGGCAGCGATGGAGCG
>NZ_MIIV01000221.1:0-31171 GCF_001743015.1 Shigella sp. FC1567 | reverse complement strand
CATCAAAATGGTTGTTACCCTGATCCACCCGATCGCGATGGACGACGGTCTGCGTTTCGCAATCCGTGAAGGCGGCCGTACCGTTGGCGCGGGCGTTGTAGCAAAAGTTCTGAGCTAATTGCCGATAACATTTGACTCAATGCGCACTAAAAGGGCATCATTTGATGCCCTTTTTGCACGCTTTCGTACCAGAACCTGGCTCATCAGTGATTTTCTTTGTCATAATCATTGCTGAGACAGGCTCTGTTGAGGGCGTATAATCCGAAAAGCTAATACGCGTTTCGATTTGGTTTGCCTCGCGATCGCGGGGTGAAAATGTTTGTAGAAAACTTCTGACAGGTTGGTTTATGAGTGCGAATACCGAAGCTCAAGGAAGCGGGCGCGGCCTGGAAGCGATGAAGTGGGTCGTTGTGGTGGCATTGCTCTTGGTGGCGATTGTCGGCAACTACCTTTATCGCGACATTATGCTGCCGCTGCGTGCGCTGGCCGTAGTAATTCTGATTGCTGCAGCGGGTGGTGTCGCGCTGTTAACGACAAAAGGTAAAGCTACCGTTGCTTTTGCCCGTGAAGCGCGTACCGAAGTCCGTAAGGTCATTTGGCCGACTCGCCAGGAAACATTGCACACCACGCTGATTGTGGCTGCGGTTACCGCAGTAATGTCACTGATCCTGTGGGGACTGGATGGTATTCTGGTTCGCCTGGTATCCTTTATCACTGGCCTGAGGTTCTGAGATGTCTGAAGCTCCTAAAAAGCGCTGGTACGTCGTTCAGGCGTTTTCCGGTTTTGAAGGCCGCGTAGCAACGTCGCTGCGTGAGCATATCAAATTACACAACATGGAAGATTTGTTTGGTGAAGTCATGGTACCAACCGAAGAAGTGGTTGAAATCCGTGGCGGTCAGCGTCGCAAAAGCGAACGTAAATTCTTCCCTGGCTACGTCCTCGTTCAGATGGTGATGAACGACGCGAGCTGGCACCTGGTGCGCAGCGTACCGCGAGTGATGGGCTTCATCGGCGGTACTTCCGATCGTCCTGCGCCAATCAGCGATAAAGAAGTCGATGCGATTATGAACCGCCTGCAGCAGGTTGGTGATAAGCCGCGTCCGAAAACGCTGTTTGAACCGGGTGAAATGGTCCGTGTTAATGATGGTCCGTTCGCTGACTTCAACGGTGTTGTTGAAGAAGTGGATTACGAGAAATCTCGTCTGAAAGTGTCTGTTTCTATCTTCGGTCGTGCGACCCCGGTAGAGCTGGACTTCAGCCAGGTTGAAAAAGCCTAACCCAGCGATCAAAAAAGCGGCGATTTAATCGTTGCACAAGGCGCGAGATTGGAATACAATTTCGCGCCTTTTATTTTTATGGGCCTTGCCCGTAAAAACGATTTTTTATATCACGGGGAGCCTCTCAGAGGCGTTATTACCCAACTTGAGGAATTTATAATGGCTAAGAAAGTACAAGCCTATGTCAAGCTGCAGGTTGCAGCTGGTATGGCTAACCCGAGTCCGCCAGTAGGTCCGGCTCTGGGTCAGCAGGGCGTAAACATCATGGAATTCTGCAAAGCGTTCAACGCAAAAACTGATTCCATCGAAAAAGGTCTGCCGATTCCGGTAGTAATCACCGTTTACGCTGACCGTTCTTTCACTTTCGTTACCAAGACCCCGCCGGCAGCAGTTCTGCTGAAAAAAGCGGCTGGTATCAAGTCTGGTGCCGGTAAGCCGAACAAAGACAAAGTGGGTAAAATTTCCCGCGCTCAGCTGCAGGAAATCGCGCAGACCAAAGCTGCCGACATGACTGGTGCCGACATTGAAGCGATGACTCGCTCCATCGAAGGTACTGCACGTTCCATGGGCCTGGTAGTGGAGGACTAAGAAATGGCTAAACTGACCAAGCGCATGCGTGTTATCCGCGAGAAAGTTGATGCAACCAAACAGTACGACATCAACGAAGCTATCGCACTGCTGAAAGAGCTGGCGACTGCTAAATTCGTAGAAAGCGTGGACGTAGCTGTTAACCTCGGCATCGACGCTCGTAAATCTGACCAGAACGTACGTGGTGCAACTGTACTGCCGCACGGTACTGGCCGTTCCGTTCGCGTAGCCGTATTTACCCAAGGTGCAAACGCTGAAGCTGCTAAAGCTGCAGGCGCAGAACTGGTAGGTATGGAAGATCTGGCTGACCAGATCAAGAAAGGCGAAATGAACTTTGACGTTGTTATTGCTTCTCCGGATGCAATGCGCGTTGTTGGCCAGCTGGGCCAGGTTCTGGGTCCGCGCGGCCTGATGCCAAACCCGAAAGTGGGTACTGTAACACCGAACGTTGCTGAAGCGGTTAAAAACGCTAAAGCTGGCCAGGTTCGTTACCGTAACGACAAAAACGGCATCATCCACACCACCATCGGTAAAGTGGACTTTGACGCTGACAAACTGAAAGAAAACCTGGAAGCTCTGCTGGTTGCGCTGAAAAAAGCAAAACCGACTCAGGCGAAAGGCGTGTACATCAAGAAAGTTAGCATCTCCACCACCATGGGTGCAGGTGTTGCAGTTGACCAGGCTGGCCTGAGCGCTTCTGTAAACTAATGCCTTTACGTGGGCGGTGATTTTGTCTACAATCTTACCCCCACGTATAATGCTTAATGCAGACGTATATCCGAGATATTCGGGTTGTGGCAAGGCGGCAACTGAGTGAGTCGCCAAGAGCATAGCTAACTATGTGACTGGTGCGAATGAAGGAAGCCAACGCCGCCACAAGTTGAATAGCGACGGATAGAAAAGATTTGTTCGTTGGAGCTTGGCCTATCCAGGCCTCCGTCGAAGACCGCAGGAGTTTCGCAAGAAACTTAATCCCCTGCGTAGACGGTGACAGAACGCTAAGATTATTCTTTTATATTCTGGCTTGTTTCTGCTCACCGTAATTAAGACGCTCTCTCCGTTTGGAGGAGTGAAGTGAGTTCCAGAGATTTTCTCTGGCAAACATCCAGGAGCAAAGCTAATGGCTTTAAATCTTCAAGACAAACAAGCGATTGTTGCTGAAGTCAGCGAAGTAGCCAAAGGCGCGCTGTCTGCAGTAGTTGCGGATTCCCGTGGCGTAACTGTAGATAAAATGACTGAACTGCGTAAAGCAGGTCGCGAAGCTGGCGTATACATGCGTGTTGTTCGTAACACCCTGCTGCGCCGTGCTGTTGAAGGTACTCCGTTCGAGTGCCTGAAAGACGCGTTTGTTGGTCCGACCCTGATTGCATACTCTATGGAACACCCGGGCGCTGCTGCTCGTCTGTTCAAAGAGTTCGCGAAAGCGAATGCAAAATTTGAGGTCAAAGCCGCTGCCTTTGAAGGTGAGCTGATCCCGGCGTCTCAGATCGACCGCCTGGCAACTCTGCCGACCTACGAAGAAGCAATTGCACGCCTGATGGCAACCATGAAAGAAGCTTCGGCTGGCAAACTGGTTCGTACTCTGGCTGCTGTACGCGATGCGAAAGAAGCTGCTTAATCGCAGTTATCTTTTTAACGCATTCGCTTACGTATAAACTTATTCTGATATTCAGGAACAATTTAAATGTCTATCACTAAAGATCAAATCATTGAAGCAGTTGCAGCTATGTCTGTAATGGACGTTGTAGAACTGATCTCTGCAATGGAAGAAAAATTCGGTGTTTCCGCTGCTGCTGCTGTAGCTGTAGCTGCTGGCCCGGTTGAAGCTGCTGAAGAAAAAACTGAATTCGACGTAATTCTGAAAGCTGCTGGCGCTAACAAAGTTGCTGTTATCAAAGCAGTACGTGGCGCAACTGGCCTGGGTCTGAAAGAAGCTAAAGACCTGGTAGAATCTGCACCGGCTGCTCTGAAAGAAGGCGTGAGCAAAGACGACGCAGAAGCACTGAAAAAAGCTCTGGAAGAAGCTGGCGCTGAAGTTGAAGTTAAATAAGCCAACCCTTCCGGTTGCAGCCTGAGAAATCAGGCTGATGGCTGGTGACTTTTTAGTCACCAGCCTTTTTGCGCTGTAAGGCGCCAGTAGCGTTTCACACTGTTTGACTACTGCTGTGCCTTTCAATGCTTGTTTCTATCGACGACTTAATATACTGCGACAGGACGTCCGTTCTGTGTAAATCGCAATGAAATGGTTTAAGCGTGATAGCAACAGGCATTGCGGAAAGTGTTCCATTTTCCGGTCAACAAAATAGTGTTGCACAAACTGTCCGCTCAATGGACAGATGGGTCGACTTGTCAGCGAGCTGAGGAACCCTATGGTTTACTCCTATACCGAGAAAAAACGTATTCGTAAGGATTTTGGTAAACGTCCACAAGTTCTGGATGTACCTTATCTCCTTTCTATCCAGCTTGACTCGTTTCAGAAATTTATCGAGCAAGATCCTGAAGGGCAGTATGGTCTGGAAGCAGCTTTCCGTTCCGTATTCCCGATTCAGAGCTACAGCGGTAATTCCGAGCTGCAATACGTCAGCTACCGCCTTGGCGAACCGGTGTTTGACGTCCAGGAATGTCAAATCCGTGGCGTGACCTATTCCGCACCGCTGCGCGTTAAACTGCGTCTGGTGATCTATGAGCGCGAAGCGCCGGAAGGCACCGTAAAAGACATTAAAGAACAAGAAGTCTACATGGGCGAAATTCCGCTCATGACAGACAACGGTACCTTTGTTATCAACGGTACTGAGCGTGTTATCGTTTCCCAGCTGCACCGTAGTCCGGGCGTCTTCTTTGACTCCGACAAAGGTAAAACCCACTCTTCGGGTAAAGTGCTGTATAACGCGCGCATCATCCCTTACCGTGGTTCCTGGCTGGACTTCGAATTCGATCCGAAGGACAACCTGTTCGTACGTATCGACCGTCGCCGTAAACTGCCTGCGACCATCATTCTGCGCGCCCTGAACTACACCACAGAGCAGATCCTCGACCTGTTCTTTGAAAAAGTTATCTTTGAAATCCGTGATAACAAGCTGCAGATGGAACTGGTGCCGGAACGCCTGCGTGGTGAAACCGCATCTTTTGACATCGAAGCTAACGGTAAAGTGTACGTAGAAAAAGGCCGCCGTATCACTGCGCGCCACATTCGCCAGCTGGAAAAAGACGACGTCAAACTTATCGAAGTCCCGGTTGAGTACATCGCAGGTAAAGTGGTTGCTAAAGACTATATTGATGAGTCTACCGGCGAGCTGATCTGCGCAGCGAACATGGAGCTGAGCCTGGATCTGCTGGCTAAGCTGAGCCAGTCTGGTCACAAGCGTATCGAAACGCTGTTCACCAACGATCTGGATCACGGCCCATATATCTCTGAAACCTTACGTGTCGACCCAACTAACGACCGTCTGAGCGCACTGGTAGAAATCTACCGCATGATGCGCCCTGGCGAGCCGCCGACTCGTGAAGCAGCTGAAAGCCTGTTCGAGAACCTGTTCTTCTCCGAAGACCGTTATGACTTGTCTGCGGTTGGTCGTATGAAGTTCAACCGTTCTCTGCTGCGCGAAGAAATCGAAGGTTCCGGTATCCTGAGCAAAGACGACATCATTGATGTTATGAAAAAGCTCATCGATATCCGTAACGGTAAAGGCGAAGTCGATGATATCGACCACCTCGGCAACCGTCGTATCCGTTCCGTTGGCGAAATGGCGGAAAACCAGTTCCGCGTTGGCTTGGTACGTGTAGAGCGTGCGGTGAAAGAGCGTCTGTCTCTGGGCGATCTGGATACCCTGATGCCTCAGGATATGATCAACGCCAAGCCGATTTCCGCAGCAGTGAAAGAGTTCTTCGGTTCCAGCCAGCTGTCTCAGTTTATGGACCAGAACAACCCGCTGTCTGAGATTACGCACAAACGTCGTATCTCCGCACTCGGCCCAGGCGGTCTGACCCGTGAACGTGCAGGCTTCGAAGTTCGAGACGTACACCCGACTCACTACGGTCGCGTATGTCCAATCGAAACCCCTGAAGGTCCGAACATCGGTCTGATCAACTCTCTGTCCGTGTACGCACAGACTAACGAATACGGCTTCCTTGAGACTCCGTATCGTAAAGTGACCGACGGTGTTGTAACTGACGAAATTCACTACCTGTCTGCTATCGAAGAAGGCAACTACGTTATCGCCCAGGCGAACTCCAACCTGGATGAAGAAGGCCACTTCGTAGAAGACCTGGTAACTTGCCGTAGCAAAGGCGAATCCAGCTTGTTCAGCCGCGACCAGGTTGACTACATGGACGTATCCACCCAGCAGGTGGTATCCGTCGGTGCGTCCCTGATCCCGTTCCTGGAACACGATGACGCCAACCGTGCATTGATGGGTGCGAACATGCAACGTCAGGCCGTTCCGACTCTGCGCGCTGATAAGCCGCTGGTTGGTACTGGTATGGAACGTGCTGTTGCCGTTGACTCCGGTGTAACTGCGGTAGCTAAACGTGGTGGTGTCGTTCAGTACGTGGATGCTTCCCGTATCGTTATCAAAGTTAACGAAGACGAGATGTATCCGGGTGAAGCAGGTATCGACATCTACAACCTGACCAAATACACCCGTTCTAACCAGAACACCTGTATCAACCAGATGCCGTGTGTGTCTCTGGGTGAACCGGTTGAACGTGGCGACGTGCTGGCAGACGGTCCGTCCACCGACCTCGGTGAACTGGCGCTTGGTCAGAACATGCGCGTAGCGTTCATGCCGTGGAATGGTTACAACTTCGAAGACTCCATCCTCGTATCCGAGCGTGTTGTTCAGGAAGACCGTTTCACCACCATCCACATTCAGGAACTGGCGTGTGTGTCCCGTGACACCAAGCTGGGGCCGGAAGAGATCACCGCTGACATCCCGAACGTGGGTGAAGCTGCGCTCTCCAAACTAGATGAATCCGGTATCGTTTACATTGGTGCGGAAGTGACCGGTGGCGACATTCTGGTTGGTAAGGTAACGCCGAAAGGTGAAACTCAGCTGACCCCAGAAGAAAAACTGCTGCGTGCGATCTTCGGTGAGAAAGCCTCTGACGTTAAAGACTCTTCTCTGCGCGTACCAAACGGTGTATCCGGTACGGTTATCGACGTTCAGGTCTTTACTCGCGATGGCGTAGAAAAAGACAAACGTGCGCTGGAAATCGAAGAAATGCAGCTCAAACAGGCGAAGAAAGACCTGTCTGAAGAACTGCAGATCCTCGAAGCGGGTCTGTTCAGCCGTATCCGTGCTGTGCTGGTAGCCGGTGGCGTTGAAGCTGAGAAGCTCGACAAACTGCCGCGCGATCGCTGGCTGGAGCTGGGCCTGACAGACGAAGAGAAACAAAATCAGCTGGAACAGCTGGCTGAGCAGTATGACGAACTGAAACACGAGTTCGAGAAGAAACTCGAAGCGAAACGCCGCAAAATCACCCAGGGCGACGATCTGGCACCGGGCGTGCTGAAGATTGTTAAGGTATATCTGGCGGTTAAACGCCGTATCCAGCCTGGTGACAAGATGGCAGGTCGTCACGGTAACAAGGGTGTAATTTCTAAGATCAACCCGATCGAAGATATGCCTTACGATGAAAACGGTACGCCGGTAGACATCGTACTGAACCCGCTGGGCGTACCGTCTCGTATGAACATCGGTCAGATCCTCGAAACCCACCTGGGTATGGCTGCGAAAGGTATCGGCGACAAGATCAACGCCATGCTGAAACAGCAGCAAGAAGTCGCGAAACTGCGCGAATTCATCCAGCGTGCGTACGATCTGGGCGCTGACGTTCGTCAGAAAGTTGACCTGAGTACCTTCAGCGATGAAGAAGTTATGCGTCTGGCTGAAAACCTGCGCAAAGGTATGCCAATCGCAACGCCGGTGTTCGACGGTGCGAAAGAAGCAGAAATTAAAGAGCTGCTGAAACTTGGCGACCTGCCGACTTCCGGTCAGATCCGCCTGTACGATGGTCGCACTGGTGAACAGTTCGAGCGTCCGGTAACCGTTGGTTACATGTACATGCTGAAACTGAACCACCTGGTCGACGACAAGATGCACGCGCGTTCCACCGGTTCTTACAGCCTGGTTACTCAGCAGCCGCTGGGTGGTAAGGCACAGTTCGGTGGTCAGCGTTTCGGGGAGATGGAAGTGTGGGCGCTGGAAGCATACGGCGCAGCATACACCCTGCAGGAAATGCTCACCGTTAAGTCTGATGACGTGAACGGTCGTACCAAGATGTATAAAAACATCGTGGACGGCAACCATCAGATGGAGCCGGGCATGCCAGAATCCTTCAACGTATTGTTGAAAGAGATTCGTTCGCTGGGTATCAACATCGAACTGGAAGACGAGTAATTCTCGCTCAAACAGGTCACTGCTGTCGGGTTAAAACCCGGCAGCGGATTGTGCTAACTCCGACGGGAGCAAATCCGTGAAAGATTTATTAAAGTTTCTGAAAGCGCAGACTAAAACCGAAGAGTTTGATGCGATCAAAATTGCTCTGGCTTCGCCAGACATGATCCGTTCATGGTCTTTCGGTGAAGTTAAAAAGCCGGAAACCATCAACTACCGTACGTTCAAACCAGAACGTGACGGCCTTTTCTGCGCCCGTATCTTTGGGCCGGTAAAAGATTACGAGTGCCTGTGCGGTAAGTACAAGCGCCTGAAACACCGTGGCGTCATCTGTGAGAAGTGCGGCGTTGAAGTGACCCAGACTAAAGTACGCCGTGAGCGTATGGGCCACATCGAACTGGCTTCCCCGACTGCGCACATCTGGTTCCTGAAATCGCTGCCGTCCCGTATCGGTCTGCTGCTCGATATGCCGCTGCGCGATATCGAACGCGTACTGTACTTTGAATCCTATGTGGTTATCGAAGGCGGTATGACCAACCTGGAACGTCAGCAGATCCTGACTGAAGAGCAGTATCTGGACGCGCTGGAAGAGTTCGGTGACGAATTCGACGCGAAGATGGGTGCGGAAGCAATCCAGGCTCTGCTGAAGAGCATGGATCTGGAGCAAGAGTGCGAACAGCTGCGCGAAGAGCTGAACGAAACCAACTCCGAAACCAAGCGTAAAAAGCTGACCAAGCGTATCAAACTGCTGGAAGCGTTCGTTCAGTCTGGTAACAAACCAGAGTGGATGATCCTGACCGTTCTGCCGGTACTGCCGCCAGATCTGCGTCCGCTGGTTCCGCTGGATGGTGGTCGTTTCGCGACTTCTGACCTGAACGATCTGTATCGTCGCGTCATTAACCGTAACAACCGTCTGAAACGTCTGCTGGATCTGGCTGCGCCGGACATCATCGTACGTAACGAAAAACGTATGCTGCAGGAAGCGGTAGACGCCCTGCTGGATAACGGTCGTCGCGGTCGTGCGATCACCGGTTCTAACAAGCGTCCTCTGAAATCTTTGGCCGACATGATCAAAGGTAAACAGGGTCGTTTCCGTCAGAACCTGCTCGGTAAGCGTGTTGACTACTCCGGTCGTTCTGTAATCACCGTAGGTCCATACCTGCGTCTGCATCAGTGCGGTCTGCCGAAGAAAATGGCGCTGGAGCTGTTCAAACCGTTCATCTACGGCAAGCTGGAACTGCGTGGTCTTGCTACCACCATTAAAGCTGCGAAGAAAATGGTTGAGCGCGAAGAAGCTGTCGTTTGGGATATCCTGGACGAAGTTATCCGCGAACACCCGGTACTGCTGAACCGTGCACCGACTCTGCACCGTCTGGGTATCCAGGCATTTGAACCGGTACTGATCGAAGGTAAAGCTATCCAGCTGCACCCGCTGGTTTGTGCGGCATATAACGCCGACTTCGATGGTGACCAGATGGCTGTTCACGTACCGCTGACGCTGGAAGCCCAGCTGGAAGCGCGTGCGCTGATGATGTCTACCAACAACATCCTGTCCCCGGCGAACGGCGAACCAATCATCGTTCCGTCTCAGGACGTTGTTCTGGGTCTGTACTATATGACCCGTGACTGTGTTAACGCCAAAGGCGAAGGCATGGTGCTGACTGGCCCGAAAGAAGCAGAACGTCTGTATCGCTCTGGTCTGGCTTCTCTGCATGCGCGCGTTAAAGTGCGTATCACCGAGTATGAAAAAGATGCAAACGGTGAATTAGTAGCGAAAACCAGCCTGAAAGACACGACTGTTGGCCGTGCCATTCTGTGGATGATTGTACCGAAAGGTCTGCCTTACTCCATCGTCAACCAGGCGCTGGGTAAAAAAGCAATCTCCAAAATGCTGAACACCTGCTACCGCATTCTCGGTCTGAAACCGACCGTTATTTTTGCGGACCAGATCATGTACACCGGCTTCGCCTATGCAGCGCGTTCTGGTGCATCTGTTGGCATCGATGACATGGTCATCCCGGAGAAGAAACACGAAATCATCTCCGAGGCAGAAGCAGAAGTTGCTGAAATTCAGGAGCAGTTCCAGTCTGGTCTGGTAACTGCGGGCGAACGCTACAACAAAGTTATCGATATCTGGGCTGCGGCGAACGATCGTGTATCCAAAGCGATGATGGATAACCTGCAAACTGAAACCGTGATTAACCGTGACGGTCAGGAAGAGAAGCAGGTTTCCTTCAACAGCATCTACATGATGGCCGACTCCGGTGCGCGTGGTTCTGCGGCACAGATTCGTCAGCTTGCTGGTATGCGTGGTCTGATGGCGAAGCCGGATGGCTCCATCATCGAAACGCCAATCACCGCGAACTTCCGTGAAGGTCTGAACGTACTCCAGTACTTCATCTCCACCCACGGTGCTCGTAAAGGTCTGGCGGATACCGCACTGAAAACTGCAAACTCCGGTTACCTGACTCGTCGTCTGGTTGACGTGGCGCAGGACCTGGTGGTTACCGAAGACGATTGTGGTACCCATGAAGGTATCATGATGACTCCGGTTATCGAAGGTGGTGATGTTAAAGAGCCGCTGCGCGATCGCGTACTGGGTCGTGTAACTGCTGAAGACGTTCTGAAGCCGGGTACTGCTGATATCCTCGTTCCGCGCAACACGCTGCTGCACGAACAGTGGTGTGACCTGCTGGAAGAGAACTCTGTCGACGCGGTTAAAGTACGTTCTGTTGTATCTTGTGACACCGACTTTGGTGTATGTGCGCACTGCTACGGTCGTGACCTGGCGCGTGGCCACATCATCAACAAGGGTGAAGCAATCGGTGTTATCGCGGCACAGTCCATCGGTGAACCGGGTACACAGCTGACCATGCGTACGTTCCACATCGGTGGTGCGGCATCTCGTGCGGCTGCTGAATCCAGCATCCAGGTGAAAAACAAAGGTAGCATCAAGCTCAGCAACGTGAAGTCGGTTGTGAACTCCAGCGGTAAACTGGTTATCACTTCCCGTAATACTGAACTGAAACTGATCGACGAATTCGGTCGTACCAAAGAAAGCTACAAAGTACCTTACGGTGCGGTACTGGCGAAAGGCGATGGCGAACAGGTTGCTGGCGGCGAAACCGTTGCAAACTGGGACCCGCACACCATGCCGGTTATCACCGAAGTAAGCGGTTTTGTACGCTTTACTGACATGATCGACGGTCAGACCATTACTCGTCAGACAGACGAATTGACCGGTCTGTCTTCGCTGGTGGTTCTGGATTCCGCAGAACGTACCGCAGGTGGTAAAGATCTGCGTCCGGCACTGAAAATCGTTGATGCTCAGGGTAACGACGTTCTGATTCCGGGTACCGATATGCCTGCGCAGTACTTCCTGCCGGGTAAAGCGATTGTTCAGCTGGAAGATGGCGTACAGATCAGCTCTGGTGACACCCTGGCGCGTATTCCGCAGGAATCCGGCGGTACCAAGGACATCACCGGTGGTCTGCCGCGCGTTGCGGACCTGTTCGAAGCACGTCGTCCGAAAGAGCCGGCAATCCTGGCTGAAATCAGCGGTATCGTTTCCTTCGGTAAAGAAACCAAAGGTAAACGTCGTCTTGTTATCACCCCGGTAGACGGTAGCGATCCGTACGAAGAGATGATTCCGAAATGGCGTCAGCTCAACGTGTTCGAAGGTGAACGTGTAGAACGTGGTGACGTAATTTCCGACGGTCCGGAAGCGCCGCACGACATTCTGCGTCTGCGTGGTGTTCATGCTGTTACTCGTTACATCGTTAACGAAGTACAGGACGTATACCGTCTGCAGGGCGTTAAGATTAACGATAAACACATCGAAGTTATCGTTCGTCAGATGCTGCGTAAAGCTACCATCGTTAACGCGGGCAGCTCCGACTTCCTGGAAGGCGAACAGGTTGAATACTCTCGCGTCAAGATCGCAAACCGCGAACTGGAAGCGAACGGCAAAGTGGGTGCAACTTACTCCCGCGATCTGCTGGGTATCACCAAAGCGTCTCTGGCAACCGAGTCCTTCATCTCCGCGGCATCGTTCCAGGAGACCACTCGCGTGCTGACCGAAGCAGCCGTTGCGGGCAAACGCGACGAACTGCGCGGCCTGAAAGAGAACGTTATCGTGGGTCGTCTGATCCCGGCAGGTACCGGTTACGCGTACCACCAGGATCGTATGCGTCGCCGTGCTGCGGGTGAAGCTCCGGCTGCACCGCAGGTGACTGCAGAAGACGCATCTGCCAGCCTGGCAGAACTGCTGAACGCAGGTCTGGGCGGTTCTGATAACGAGTAATCGTTAATCCGCAAATAACGTAAAAACCCGCTTCGGCGGGTTTTTTTATGGGGGGAGTTTAGGGAAAGAGCATTTGTCAGAATATTTAAGGAATTTCTGAATACTCATAATCAATGTAGAGATGACTAATATCCTGAAACTGACTGAACTAATTGAGTCAAACTCGGCAAGGATTCGATACTATTCCTGTGTAACTTTCTTAAGGAACGAGAATGAAACAGGAAGTGGAAAAGTGGCGACCTTTTGGACATCCGGATGGTGATATTCGTGATTTATCATTTCTTGATGCTCATCAGGCTGTCTACGTTCAGCATCATGAGGGCAAAGAGCCTTTAGAGTATCGCTTTTGGGTTACCTACTCTCTTCACTGCTTCACAAAAGATTATGAACATCAGACGAACGAAGAAAAACAATCGTTAATGTACCACGCGCCTAAAGAATCTCGTCCCTTCTGCCAGCACCGTTATAACTTAGCGCGCACACACTTAAAAAGAACTATTTTGGCGCTGCCAGAAAGCAACGTTATTCATGCCGGGTATGGTAGCTATGCCGTGATTGAGGTGGACTTAGACGGAGGAGATAAGGCATTTTACTTTGTTGCGTTCAGGGCTTTCAGGGAAAAGAAAAAACTCCGTTTGCATGTAACTAGCGCTTATCCCATTTCTGAAAAACAGAAAGGTAAATCAGTGAAATTTTTCACCATTGCCTACAACTTATTGAGAAATAAGCAGCTTCCTCAGCCCTCAAAATAACAAAACCCACCTTAAGGTGGGTTTCGCCAGAGAATTATCTCTGGTATTCAGAACGCCATTACCGGACTTTGCCTTGACCTTGCGATAATCGCAGGTTGCGGGATGTCTGAATTTCTTCAGTCTGCTGCATCCTGGAAGATGAGAACATGTGTTCTTATTTTCGTCTCTATCATAGTTGAGTATTTACTCTCTTACAATCAGATCTCTTTCATTGCTCAACAGGCGATGGCTTCAGACTTTGCATTACGGAATTTTTAAGAAAGGCAGGGCGAAACGAGGAAGAAGCTTTTCGCCCTGGACAACATTCCTGCTGACGGCACTACCATAAAAAAACACAACGCTTTCAACAACCTTGCGTTTTTCATCTTCCGTAGCGGCTCGGAATAAATTTACGTTCTTACATTCCGTCTCATAGTCTTTGCGAGGCCCGTCCCAGATAGCTGTCCCAGTCTTTTCATACCGGCTGCAAACCCTGAGCGGTTAACGCGGCAGCAACCGCTTCCGGTCTGCGATCGTCGTGCGGTGAGAACTGTTCCAACTCGGGGTGATTATCGGCATAGCCACCTGGCTGCGTTTTCGAGAAGGCGCTGACGTTATTGATCGCCAGCGGAATAACGCGATCGCGAAACCACGGTGATTCCCGCGTGGAGAGTGACAGTTCAATCTCCGGTGCAAGCAGTCGGAAGGCGCAGATGGTTTGCACTAACTGGCGTTCATCCATAATCGACGCAGGCTCAATGCCGCCAGTACACGGGCGCAGGCGCGGAAAGGAGACAGAGTAACGGCTTTGCCAGTAATGCTGTTGCAGCCATAGCAAATGTTCGGCAACCATATAGCAGTCAACGCGCCAGTTGTCGGAAAGGCCAATTAGCGCGCCGAGGCCTATCTTATCAATCCCCGCACGCCCCAGCCGATCCGGCGTTTCCAGCCGCCAGAAGAAGTCCTGTTTTTTGCCTTTCAGATGATGGCGGGCATAAGTCGCCTCGTGATATGTCTCCTGATAAACCATCACGCCATCCAGACCAAGCTGCTTTAACTCGGCGTATTCCGTCTTCGCCAGCGGTTGCACTTCCATTTGTAGTGAAGAGAACTGTTCACGCAGGGCGGGGAGATGACGACGAAAGTAATCCATCCCCACTTTCGCCTGATGTTCACCAGTGACTAATAGCAGATGTTCAAAGCCCATCTCCCGTATAGCGGCGCTTTCCCTGGCAATATCCGCTTCATCCAGCGTTTTGCGCTTGATGCGATTACTCATGGAAAATCCGCAGTACGTGCAGTCGTTAGCGCAAAGATTGGAAAGATAAAGCGGGACGTAGAAACTAACTGTGTTGCCAAATCGCTGACGGGTCAGACGCTGCGCCCGTTGGGCCAGTTGTTCCAGATAGCCACTGGCGGCTGGCGATAACAGCGCCATCATATCGTCGCGGGTGAATTGCGAGGCATTTAGCGCCCGCTCTACGTCAACAGCCGTTTTGCCGTTGATACGCAGGCGGATGTCATCCCAGTCCAGTTGTCGCCAGCGATCGCTGAAGGTTTTCATGCCGATGCCTCCAGAAATCCAGTCAGCGGGCTGGTGGCATGAGCAAAATGACTGCGGCTGCCCGGTCCGGACTGACGTGCCAGCAGGCCTGCTTCTACCGCCAGACGAAATGCCTTCGCCATGTTGACGGGATCGTCCGCTACGGCAATCGCCGTATTCACTAACACCGCGTCGGCCCCCATTTCCAGGGCCTGCGCTGCATGGCTGGGAACGCCGATGCCAGCATCGACAACCACCGGAACTGTGGCCTGCTGGATAATAATCTCCAGCATGGCACGGGTTTCCAGTCCCTGATTCGAGCCAATCGGCGCGCCGAGCGGCATCACCGCTGCACAGCCGACTTCTTCCAGACGTTTACACAATACCGGATCGGCCCCGCAGTAAGGCAGCACGACAAATCCCTGTTGTACCAGCATTTCGGCGGCTTTCAGAGTTTCGATGGGATCGGGCAACAGCCAGCGGGCGTCAGGGGGAATCTCTAATTTTAACCAGTTTGTGCCTAACGCTTCACGTGCCAGATGGGCGGCGAAAATGGCTTCTTCCGCTGTTTTCGCCCCGGAAGTATTTGGCAGCAGGGTCACACCCGCCGCGATAAGCGGTTCGAGGATAGCGTCGTTGTGCTGGCGCAAGTCGACACGTTTCATCGCCAGTGTCACCAGCTGGCTGCCGGAAGCGCGGATCGCCTCCACCATCAGTTGTGAAGAAGCGAATTTCCCTGTGCCGGTAAACAGATGTGAATCAAACGTTTTGTCCGCAATACGTAACATCTCAACCCCCTGCAATAACCTGAAAAAGCAGGATCTGGTCGCCATCCTGCAGGATATGTTGCGTCCACTGCTCACGCGGGACGATTTGCTGATTAATCGCCAGAGCCGCGCCCGCTTGTCGTTGGTCGAGTTGCTCCAGTAGTTCGTGAACAGTTTGCCCGGTGGCGCACTGCATCGGTTGATCGTTAAACAGGATCTGCATTGCTTCCTCCGCATACCGGGCAACCACTGGCGCGGCGCAACGCCAGGCTGCGCCACTGGCTCGATTTACCGTCGAACAGTCGGAGTTCTCCCGCAGGTGTCTCTATACCGCTTAATAACTTAATGGCTTCCAGTGCCTGCAAAGTGCCCATAACCCCGACCACCGGGCCAACCACGCCCGCCGTGCGGCAGTTGCGTTCTGGCTCCTGGTTATCTGGCCACAGGCAGCGGTAACACCCCTGCTCCCAGGGCGGCGTCAGTACCATCAACTGACCGCCAAATCCGACCGCGCTGGCGGTGATAAGCGGCGTGTTGAGTACCACGCAGGCGGCATTAATCTCCTGGCGAGTCGCCATATTGTCGGTACAGTCGAGCACCACATCGGCCCGTGCAACCGCATCTTTTAACGCCTCACCCGTTAACCGTTGTTGTAATGCTGTCAGTTGAATGTCGGGATTCAACTGTGTCAGTCGCTGTTGGCTGACCTGCGATTTCGGGCTGTTGATATCTTCAGTGGTAAAGAGAATTTGTCGTTACAGATTGCTTAAATGCACATCGTCGTCATCTGCCAGTACCAGCGTCCCGACGCCAGCGCCCGCCAGGTATAGCGCAGCAGGTGTACCCAGCCCGCCAAGACCGATAATCAGCACCTGGCTGTCGAGCAGTTTTTGCTGCCCGTCAAGAGCGATATCATCGAGCAGGATTTGGCGGCTATAACGCATAAAATCACGGTCATTCATCGCCAACTCCTGCAATTTCCAGCAACTGTGCCGTTGCCAAACGCCAGTCTGCGGCTTGAGTAATGGCGCTGATGACGGCGATACTGCCGACACCCGTTGCTATCACCGCAGGCGCGCGTGCCAGACTGATACCGCCAATCGCCACGGTGGGATAATCCGCCAGTCGCTCAACATGCCGTGCCAGCTGTTCCAGCCCCTGCGGTGCAGAAGGCATCTGTTTGGTTTGCGTCGGGAACACATGTCCCAGCGCGATATAAGAGGGGCGTGCTGCCAGCGCGACGTCGATTTCCATATCGTCATGTGTCGAAACACCCAGCCGCAGGCCTGCCGCGCGGATGGCATTGAGATCGGTGGCTTGCAAATCTTCCTGCCCCAAATGGACGCCATACGCCTGATGCTTGATCGCGAGCCGCCAGTAATCGTTGATAAACAATCGCGCGTTATAGCGGCGGCCCAGCGCAATTGCCGCCACGACATCGGCTTCCACCTCTTCATCGCGCCGATCTTTGATGCGTAGCTGGAGAGTACGTACGCCTGCATCCAACAGACGTTCGATCCACTGTACGCTGTCCACCACTGGGTACAGTCCTAAACGAAAAGGTACAGGAGGAAAATCAGGCTGATACATCACGCTTCCTCCTTACGCAGGTAGATTTCTCCGCCTCTGGCACGGAAGTTCTCCGACATATCCGCCATTCCCATTTCAATAGTTTGCGTGGCGGCGTAATCACGCACTTCCTGGCTGATTTTCATCGAGCAGAATTTCGGCCCACACATGGAGCAAAAATGGGCGACTTTACCTGACTCTTGCGGCAGGGTTTCATCGTGATAAGCGCGGGCGGTAAACGGGTCGAGGGCCAGATTAAACTGGTCTTCCCAGCGAAATTCGAAGCGGGCTTTCGACATGGCGTTATCGCGAATTTGCGCGCCCGGATGCCCTTTCGCCAGGTCAGCGGCGTGGGCGGCAATCTTATAGGTGATAAGCCCCTGCTTAACATCTTCTTTATTAGGCAGACCCAGATGCTCTTTTGGTGTTACGTAACAGAGCATCGCGCAGCCAAACCAGCCAATCATCGCCGCACCAATCCCCGACGTGAAGTGGTCATAGCCCGGCGCAATATCGGTAGTTAGCGGCCCCAGAGTGTAAAACGGCGCTTCGTGGCAGTGCTCTAACTCCTCGGTCATATTGCGGCGGATCATCTGCATCGGCACGTGGCCTGGGCCTTCAATCATCACCTGCACGTCATATTCCCAGGCAATTTTGGTCAGTTCGCCCAGCGTATGCAGCTCGGCAAACTGCGCTTCATCGTTGGCGTCCTGAATAGAACCGGGGCGCAGACCGTCGCCCAGCGACAGCGAAACGTCATAAGCGGCACAGATTTCACAAATTTCGCGGAAGTGTTGATAGAGGAAATTTTCCTGATGATGGGAGAGGCACCATTTCGCCATAATCGAACCGCCGCGAGAGACGATACCGGTCAGGCGTTTCGCGGTCATCGGCACATAGCGCAACAGTACGCCCGCATGGATAGTGAAGTAATCCACACCTTGCTCGGCCTGTTCCAGCAGCGTGTCGCGGAACGCTTCCCAGGTAAGATCTTCGGCGATCCCGTTAACCTTCTCCAGCGCCTGGTAGATCGGCACTGTACCGATCGGCACCGGACTGTTACGCAAAATCCACTCGCGGGTTTCGTGAATATAGCGACCGGTGGAGAGATCCATCACCGTATCCGCTCCCCAGCGCGTGGACCATACCAGCTTTTCCACTTCTTCTTCGATGGAAGAGGTGACCGCCGAGTTGCCGATATTGGCGTTAACTTTTACCAGGAAGTTACGGCCAATAATCATCGGCTCCGATTCCGGATGATTAATGTTGGCCGGGATAATCGCACGTCCGGCAGCAACTTCATCACGGACAAATTCCGCAGTGATATTTTCCGGCAGACGTGCGCCAAAGCTCATTCCCGGATGCTGGTGGCGTAAAACTTCGCTACGTATGCGCTCGCGGCCCATATTCTCGCGGATGGCGATGAATTCCATTTCCGGAGTGATGATGCCCTGGCGGGCGTAGTGCAGTTGGGTGACACGGCGTCCTGCTTTGGCGCGTTTTGGTGTTAGTACGCCGCTAAAACGCAGTTCGTCGAGGCCATCATCTGCCAGCCGCGCTTTAGTGTAATCGGAACTGCGCACGGTAAGTTCTTCGGTATCGCCGCGCGCATCGATCCACGGCTGGCGTAGTTTTGCCAGCCCTTGCTGCACGTTAATGGCGATCTGCGGATCGCCATATGGGCCGGAGGTGTCGTAGACCGGAATCGCTTCGTTTTCTTCAAACTGCGGCTGTTCTTTGCTGCCGCCGATTAGCGTCGGGCTAAGCTGGATCTCACGCATCGGCACGCGAACGCCAGAGTGTGTGCCAGTGAGGTAAATGCGTTTTGAGTTGGGAAAGGCGGTGCCTTCCAGGGTGTCGATAAAATGTTGGGCCCGGGCGCGTTGTTCGCGGCGGGTCAGTTTTGTTGCAGACATAGCTCATTCCAAAAAGTTAAGGACGTGGCTTGTCAGACGACGGATGAAGCAAGAGACGATCGCCGCAAAGGCGATGCGATAGCAGATTAACTCTTGTTCCCTTCGCAGGTATTAGCCTGATCAGGTTCCGCGGATCCCGAATAAACGGTCTCAGCCAGTTAAGGCACTCCGACAAGAAATTAGCCCCCACAAACGGGGCGTTGAATGTAAATTACGCGTTAACAGCGCAGAACTCAAGCAGGATGTTTGACGCGGGCGGCGTCAAGCACCAGCAGAATCAGCTTATCTTCCAGCACAAAGCGCGCTTCCAGCGCCTCGCCGATGTCAGATAAAACCTTTTGAAACTCAAGGTAATTATCATGATCGATGGCGGTTTCCAGGCTGGAATCGTAGTAATCCATAATCTGTTGGGTATTGGCTTCGAGTTGCGGCCAAATCTTCGCGGCGCGCGCGAGTTGCCCGTTGCCTTCCAGCTTATGAAGAATGCGCTCATAAATACTGAAATGTCCGGCAGACAAGTAATCGACCAGGCTCTGACAAAAATCATCAAGGGCTTTTTCGTTTAGCCTCATGTACGATTCTTTGCCAGGCTTAATGCCAACCAGATTGTAGTAAGCCACGAGCAGATGCTTACGTACATGTAGCCAGCGATCAACCAGTTTGTTACTTCCTCTGACGCGCTCCGTCAGGTTATCGAGCTGGTTAAGCATGATTGACTCCGCAAGTTTGTATTCAAAAACTGCTCAGTGAGAAATGTAAAAACCATGTTAAACATGCCAGTGATGCAAAGGTAGTGCAAGAGCTATGGATCGTATAATTGAAAAATTAGATCACGGCTGGTGGGTCGTCAGCCATGAACAAAAATTATGGTTGCCGAAGGGAGAATTGCCATATGGCGAAGCGGCAAATTTCGATCTTGTGGGTCAGCGCGCACTACAAATCGGCGAATGGCAGGGGGAACCTGTTTGGTTAGTACAACAGCAGCGGCGTCACGATATGGGGTCGGTACGTCAGGTCATTGATCTCGATGTTGTGCTGTTTCAACTGGCCGGACGAGGCGTACAACTGGCGGAGTTTTACCGATCGCATAAATACTGTGGTTACTGCGGGCATGAAATGTATCCGAGCAAAACCGAATGGGCGATGCTGTGCAGCCATTGCCGTGAGCGTTACTACCCGCAAATCGCCCCCTGCATTATTGTTGCCATCCGTCGCGATGATTCGATCCTCCTCGCCCAGCATACCCGCCATCGTAACGGTGTCCATACAGTACTTGCCGGATTCGTCGAAGTGGGCGAAACCCTCGAGCAGGCAGTCGCGCGGGAAGTGATGGAAGAGAGCGGAATTAAAGTTAAAAACTTGCGTTACGTGACTTCTCAGCCGTGGCCGTTTCCTCAGTCTTTAATGACCGCGTTTATGGCGGAATATGACAGCGGCGACATCGTGATCGACCCGAAAGAATTGCTCGAGGCGAACTGGTATCGCTATGACGATTTGCCGTTACTCCCGCCGCCCGGCACCGTAGCGCGCCGTCTGATAGAAGATACTGTGGCGATGTGTCGGGCAGAGTATGAGTGATGATACACTGACCGCCTGACGCACTAAGGAACAGCCAAAATGACCGAACTTAAAAACGATCGTTATCTGCGGGCGCTGCTGCGCCAGCCCGTTGATGTCACTCCAGTATGGATGATGCGCCAGGCGGGTCGCTATCTACCGGAATATAAAGTCACGCGCGCCCAGGCGGGCGATTTTATGTCGCTGTGCAAAAACGCCGAGCTGGCGTGCGAAGTGACTTTGCAACCGCTGCGTCGCTACCCGCTGGATGCGGCGATCCTCTTTTCCGATATCCTCACCGTGCCGGACGCGATGGGGTTAGGGCTCTATTTTGAAGCCGGAGAAGGTCCGCGTTTTACCTCGCCAGTCACCTGCAAAGCCGACGTCGATAAGCTGCCAATTCCGGACCCGGAAGATGAGCTGGGTTACGTGATGAACGCGGTGCGTACCATTCGTCGCGAACTGAAAGGCGAAGTGCCGCTGATTGGTTTTTCCGGCAGCCCGTGGACGCTGGCAACCTACATGGTGGAAGGCGGCAGCAGCAAAGCCTTCACCGTGATCAAAAAAATGATGTATGCCGATCCGCAGGCGCTGCACGCTCTACTCGATAAACTGGCGAAAAGCGTCACTTTGTATCTGAATGCGCAGATTAAAGCCGGTGCTCAGGCAGTGATGATTTTCGACACCTGGGGCGGTGTGCTTACCGGGCGCGATTATCAACAGTTCTCGCTCTATTACATGCATAAAATTGTTGATGGTTTACTGCGTGAAAACGACGGTCGCCGCGTACCGGTCACGCTGTTTACCAAAGGCGGCGGACAGTGGCTGGAAGCGATGGCAGAAACCGGTTGCGATGCGTTGGGCCTCGACTGGACAACGGATATCGCCGATGCGCGCCGCCGTGTGGGCAATAAAGTCGCGTTGCAGGGTAATATGGATCCGTCGATGCTGTACGCGCCGCCTGCCCGCATTGAAGAAGAAGTAGCGACTATACTTGCAGGTTTCGGTCACGGCGAAGGTCATGTCTTTAACCTTGGTCACGGCATTCATCAGGATGTGCCGCCAGAACATGCTGGCGTGTTCGTGGAGGCAGTGCATCGACTGTCTGAACAATATCACCGCTAAGGAGTGATTATGGATCTCGCGTCATTACGCGCTCAACAAATCGAACTGGCTTCTTCTGTGATCCGCGAGGATCGACTCGATAAAGATCCACCGGATCTGATCGCCGGAGCCGATGTCGGGTTTGAGCAGGGCGGAGAAGTGACGCGAGCGGCGATGGTGCTGCTGAAATATCCCTCGCTTGAGCTGGTGGAGTATAAAGTTGCCCGCATCGCCACCACCATGCCTTACATTCCAGGTTTTCTTTCCTTCCGCGAATATCCTGCGCTGCTGGCAGCGTGGGAGATGCTGTCGCAAAAGCCGGATTTAGTGTTTGTCGATGGTCATGGGATCTCGCATCCTCGCCGTCTTGGCGTCGCCAGCCATTTTGGTTTGATGGTGGATGTGCCAACGATCGGCGTGGCGAAAAAACGGCTCTGCGGTAAATTCGAACCGCTCTCCAGCGAACCGGGCGCGCTGGCCCCACTGATGGATAAAGGCGAGCAGCTGGCCTGGGTCTGGCGCAGCAAAGCGCGCTGTAACCCGTTGTTTATCGCTACCGGCCATCGGGTCAGCGTGGACAGCGCGCTGGCGTGGGTACAACGCTGCATGAAAGGCTATCGTCTGCCGGAGCCAACGCGCTGGGCGGACGCGGTGGCCTCGGAACGTCCGGCGTTCGTGCGCTATACAGCAAATCAGCCCTAATTCAGGTAAACTGCGGATAATTTCCGTATTTGAGAACTTAACATGTTACAAAACCCAATTCATCTGCGTCTGGAGCGCCTGGAAAGCTGGCAGCATGTCACTTTCATGGCTTGCTTATGCGAACGCATGTACCCCAATTACGCCATGTTCTGCCAGCAAACCGGTTTTGGTGATGGGCAAATTTACCGTCGTATTCTCGATCTCATCTGGGAAACGCTGACCGTTAAAGACGCAAAAGTAAATTTCGACAGCCAACTGGAGAAATTTGAAGAAGCGATTCCTTCAGCCGACGATTTCGATCTGTACGGCGTTTATCCGGCAATCGATGCCTGCGTGGTGTTAAGTGAACTGGTCCATTCGCGTTTGAGTGGTGAAACGCTCGAACACGCGGTGGAAGTGAGTAAGACCTCCATCACGACCGTTGCGATGCTGGAAATGACTCAGGTTGGTCGCGAAATGAGCGATGAAGAGCTTAAAGAAAACCCAGCTGTAGAGCAAGAATGGGACATTCAGTGGGAAATATTCCGACTTTTAGCTGAGTGCGAAGAACGCGATATCGAGCTGATAAAAGGCCTTAGGGCAGACCTGCGTGAGGCGGGTGAGAGCAATATTGGTATAATTTTTCAGCAATAAGACCAGAAAACGTGATTTAACGCCTGATTTGTCGTACTTGGAGTCTTCCCTTTCGCCCCCCCGTCTGGTCTACATTTGGGGGGCGAAAAAAAGTGGCTATCGGTGCGTGTATGCAGGAGAGTGCTATTCTGGCATTTCCGTCGCACTCGATGCTTAGCAAGCGATAAACACATTGTAAGGATAACTTATGAACAAGACTCAACTGATTGATGTAATTGCAGAGAAAGCAGAACTGTCCAAAACCCAGGCTAAAGCTGCTCTGGAGTCCACTCTGGCTGCAATTACTGAGTCTCTGAAAGAAGGCGATGCTGTACAACTGGTTGGTTTCGGTACCTTCAAAGTGAACCACCGCGCTGAGCGTACTGGCCGCAACCCGCAGACCGGTAAAGAAATCAAAATTGCCGCAGCTAACGTACCGGCATTTGTTTCTGGCAAGGCACTGAAAGACGCAGTTAAGTAAGATTGCGTGGCAGTGAACAGTTTTAACGAAGGGGTGGTTTCACCCCTTTTGTCTTTCTGGCGTCGATCATTGATGCTGGCTGGCGCTCTGCTTCTCACTGCCTGTAGTCATAACTCTTCACTTCCTCCCTTTACCGCCAGTGGATTTGCTGAAGACCAGGGCGCGGTACGCATCTGGCGAAAAGACAGCGGCGATAATGTGCATCTGCTTGCCGTGTTTAGCCCGTGGCGCAGTGGCGATACCACGACGCGAGAGTATCGCTGGCAGGGCGATAACCTCACGCTCATCAATATCAATGTTTACAGCAAACCGCCGGTGAATATTCGCGCGCGTTTTGACGATCGCGGTGATCTGAGCTTTATGCAACGTGAATCCGATGGGGAAAAGCAGCAGCTTTCTAACGACCAAATCGATTTATACCGTTATCGTGCTGATCAGATCCGCCAGATTAGCGATGCCTTACGTCAGGGGAGAGTCGTGCTGCGCCAGGGGCGCTGGCATGCGATGGAACAGACCGTGACCACCTGCGAAGGGCAAACCATTAAACCTGATTTAGATTCGCAGGCGATAGCGCATATCGAGCGCCGCCAGAGCCGCTCTTCTGTTGATGTCAGCGTGGCATGGCTGGAAGCGCCCGAAGGTTCGCAATTACTGTTAGTGGCAAACTCTGATTTCTGTCGCTGGCAACCCAACGAGAAAACGTTCTGATTTACCAGTGGCCCATACCCATATGACCGCCACCACCGCAGCCGCCGTAGCCCATGCCCATTCCGGCTCCGCGCGGAATACCCGCTTCAGCCATCGCGATATCTCGTTTCACCCGTAACTCATCTAACGACTGACGCAAATTCTCCATCTCTTTGGCGACCGCGTTAATTTTGCTGCTATCCGGTGGGTTCGCGGCTAACAGGGCATTGTATTCATAACGCTTCGTCACCAGTTGCTGTTGCAGTGCGCTGCTTTGAGCGTAAAAGTCATTATGGATTTTCTGCCACGCTGTCTGTTGTTCGCTGGTCAAAGGCGCGGCATTTTGCTGCCACATACCGTGTCCGCCGTGAGCAAATGCAGATGTCGATCCCATCGCCATTGCTGAAAGCGCCATCATTACCAGGGCAATTTTCGTGTTCCGTTTCATGGTTAATCCTCCAGTGGTTGTCTTACTTCGGGTATTGCATCTTCCGTGCCAACGATGAAACGCTGATATGACGGGTAATCTGGCATGATAAACGAGTAAAAATGACTCGCCTGCTGCGGGTAGCGAGTCATTTTTACTCATTGAAACTTAAGCCTTTGTGTTACAGCGCAGGGTAAGCGCTGATAAAAGATGGCATGATTTCTGCTGTCAGAAAGGGATGAGCAGGCAAAGAAGAAGATGCGTTTTATGCAACGTTCTAAAGACTCCTTAGCTAAATGGTTAAGCGCGATCCTCCCCGTGGTCATTGTTGGGCTGGTAGGGTTGTTTGCGGTGACGGTGATTCGCGATTATGGGCGCGAGACTGCCGCCGCCAGACAAACGCTGCTGGAAAAAGGCAGTGTACTTATTCGCGCTCTTGAATCCGGCTCGCGCGTCGGCATGGGGATGCGCATGCATCATGCGCAGCAGCAGGCCTTACTGGAAGAAATGGCCGGGCAGCCTGGAGTACGTTGGTTTGCGGTCACGGATGAACAAGGAACAATCGTGATGCATAGCAACTCCGGCATGGTGGGAAAACAGCTTTATTCCCCGCAGGAAATGCAGCAGTTACATCCGGGAGATGAAGAAGCGTGGCGGCGGATCGATAGCGCAGACGGTGAGCCTGTTCTGGAAATTTATCGCCAGTTTCAACCGATGTTTGCTGCTGGAATGCACCGGATGCGCCATATGCAGCAGTATGCCGCGACACCACAAGCAATTTTCATCGCTTTCGACGCCAGTAATATTGTGAGTGCCGAAGATCGTGAGCAGAGAAACACCCTGATTATCCTCTTCGCCCTGGCGACGGTCTTGCTGGCAAGCGTATTGTCATTCTTCTGGTATCGCCGCTATCTGCGCTCGCGCAGCTTCTACAAGATGAAATGAAGCGCAAAGAGAAGCTGGTGGCACTGGGGCATCTGGCGGCAGGCGTTGCCCACGAAATCCGTAATCCACTTTCCTCAATTAAAGGGCTGGCGAAATACTTTGCCGAACGCGCGCCAGCAGGGGGAGAAGCGCATCAACTGGCGCAGGTGATGGCGAAAGAAGCCGACCGTTTAAACCGCGTGGTAAGCGAGTTGCTGGAACTGGTTAAGCCAACGCATCTGGCTTTGCAGGCGGTGGATCTCAACACGCTGATTAACCACTCATTACAGCTGGTAAGCCAGGATGCAAACAGCCGGGAGATCCAGTTACGCTTTACCGCCAACGACACATTACCGGAAATTCAGGCCGATCCGGACAGGCTGACTCAGGTCCTGTTGAATCTCTATCTCAATGCTATTCAGGCGATTGTTCAGCATGGCGTGATTAGCGTGACGGTCAGCGAAAGCGGCGCGGGCGTGAAAATCAGCGTTACCGACAGCGGTAAGGGAATTGCGGCAGATCAGCTTGAAGCCATCTTCACTCCGTACTTCACCACCAAAGCCGAAGGCACCGGATTGGGGCTGGCGGTCGTGCATAATATTGTTGAACAACACGGTGGTACAATTCAGGTCGCAAGCCAGGAGGGAAAAGGCTCAACGTTCACCCTCTGGCTTCCGGTCAATATTACGCGTAAGGACCCACAAGGATGACGCACGATAATATCGATATTCTGGTGGTGGATGATGACATTAGCCACTGCACTATTTTGCAGGCTTTACTGCGCGGCTGGGGCTATAACGTCGCGCTGGCGAACAGCGGGCGACAGGCGCTGGAGCAGGTGCGGGAACAGGTTTTTGATCTTGTGCTTTGCGATGTGCGAATGGCGGAGATGGACGGCATCGCCACGCTGAAAGAGATCAAAGCGTTAAACCCGGCAATTCCGGTGCTGATTATGACTGCGTACTCCAGCGTCGAGACGGCGGTAGAGGCACTGAAAACTGGGGCGCTGGATTATCTCATCAAGCCGCTGGATTTCGATAACCTACAGGCGACGCTGGAAAAGGCGCTCGCGCATACGCACAGTATTGATGCTGAAACACCTGCGGTGACTGCCAGCCAGTTCGGTATGGTCGGTAAAAGCCCGGCGATGCAACACCTGCTCAGTGAAATCGCCCTCGTCGCGCCATCGGAAGCCACAGTGCTGATCCACGGCGATTCCGGCACCGGTAAAGAGCTGGTCGCCAGGGCGATTCACGCCAGTAGCGCACGTAGCGAAAAACCGCTGGTAACGCTCAACTGTGCGGCACTCAACGAATCCTTGCTGGAATCTGAATTGTTCGGTCACGAAAAAGGGGCGTTTACTGGAGCCGATAAACGCCGGGAAGGGCGCTTTGTTGAGGCGGACGGCGGCACGCTGTTTCTCGATGAAATTGGCGATATCTCGCCGATGATGCAGGTGCGTCTGCTGCGTGCGATTCAGGAGCGCGAAGTTCAGCGTGTCGGTAGCAACCAGACTATCTCGGTTGATGTCCGGCTGATTGCGGCGACCCATCGCGATCTTGCCGCAGAGGTGAATGCCGGGCGTTTTCGCCAGGATCTCTACTATCGCCTGAATGTGGTGGCGATTGAAGTACCATCGCTGCGGCAACGGCGGGAAGATATCCCTCTGCTGGCTGGCCATTTTCTGCAGCGCTTTGCCGGGCGTAATCGCAAGGCGGTAAAAGGTTTTACGCCCCAGGCGATGGATCTGTTGATTCATTACGACTGGCCGGGAAATATTCGTGAGCTGGAAAACGCGGTGGAACGGGCAGTGGTGCTGCTGCCGGGGAATATATTTCCGAACGCGAGCTGCCGCTGGCGATTGCCAGTACGCCGATCCCGCTGGGGCAAAGTCAGGATATTCAGCCGCTGGTGGAAGTGGAAAAAGAGGTGATTCTGGCGGCACTGGAGAAAACGGGCGGCAACAAAACTGAAGCCGCCCGTCAGTTAGGGATCACGCGTAAAACGTTATTGGCAAAACTGTCGCGTTAGTTCTGCTCGCGTTCGATAGCACGCCAGCCGATATCTTTCCGGCAGAAGCAGTCGTCCCAGTGGATATCGGTCATTAAGGCATAGGCGCGTTTCTGCGCTTCTGCCACGGTATGACCCAGCGCGGTGACGCACAGTACGCGCCCGCCGTTGGTCACTACCTGCTCGTCATCCGCCAGTTTTGTGCCCGCGTGGAACACTTTGCCGCCTGCCACTTCTTCCAGCAGCAGGCCGTGGATCACGTCACCGGTGCGGTAATCACCCGGATATCCACCCGCAGCCATCACCACGCCGAGAGAAGCGCGTTCATCCCACTCGGACGTTTTCTCGTCCAGTTTGCTTTCACAGGCCGCCAGGCAGAGCTCAACCAGATCGGACTTCATGCGCAGCATAATCGGCTGGGTTTCCGGATCGCCAAAGCGGCAGTTAAATTCAATAACCTTCGGATTGCCCTGTTTGTCGATCATCAGGCCCGCGTAGAGAAAACCGGTGTAGGTGTTGCCTTCCGCCGCCATGCCTTTCACGGTTGGCCAGATAATACGTTCCATGGTGCGCTGATGAACGTCATCGGTTACTACCGGCGCGGGGGAGTAAGCGCCCATCCCGCCGGTGTTTGGTCCGGTATCTTTATCGCCTACGCGTTTGTGATCCTGGCTGGTAGCCATCGGCAGCACATGCTCGCCGTCCACCATCACGATAAAGCTCGCTTCTTCGCCATCGAGGAACTCTTCGATAACGATGCGATGACCCGCGTCGCCAAAAGCGTTGCCCGCCAGCATATCGTGAACAGCCGCTTCCGCTTCTTCCAGCGTCATCGCCACGATAACGCCTTTCCCGGCAGCCAGACCGTCCGCTTTAATGACGATTGGCGCGCCTTTCTCACGCAGATACGCCAGCGCAGGTTCTACCTCGGTGAAGTTCTGGTATTCCGCCGTAGGGATCTTATGGCGGGCCAGGAAATCTTTGGTAAACGCTTTTGAGCCTTCCAGTTGGGCCGCACCTGCGGTTGGGCCGAAGATTTTCAGCCCGGCGGCGCGGAAGGTATCGACCACGCCTTTCACCAGCGGCGCTTCCGGGCCGACGATGGTCAGATCAATCTTTTCGTTTTGTGCGAAATCCAACAGCGCCGGGATATCGGTCACGCCAATAGCAACGTTTTGCAGCGCGGGTTCCAGCGCAGTGCCTGCATTACCCGGAGCAACAAAAACAGTCTCAACCAGCGGCGACTGGGCCGCTTTCCAGGCCAGCGCGTGCTCGCGCCCGCCGTTACCAATCACTAATACTTTCATCTATTGCTCCATTAATGGCGGAAGTGGCGCATGTCGGTGAAGAGCATCGCAATACCGTGCTCGTCGGCGGCGGCAATCACTTCGTCATCACGGATGGAACCGCCAGGCTGGATTACGCAGGTCACGCCCGCAGCGGCGGCGGCATCAATACCGTCGCGGAACGGGAAGAACGCGTCAGAAGCCATCGAGGAACCTTTCACTTCCAGGCCTTCATCGGCAGCTTTAATACCGGCGATTTTCGCGGAGTACACGCGGCTCATCTGGCCCGCGCCAATACCGATGGTCATATTGTTTTTGGCATAGACGATAGCATTGGATTTCACGAACTTCGCCACTTTCCAGCAGAACAGCGCATCGCGCAGTTCCTGTTCGGTCGGCTGACGTTGGGTGACGACGCGCAGTTCTTCCGCACCGACCATCCCCAGGTCACGATCCTGAACCAGCAGACCGCCGTTCACGCGTTTGAAATCAAGACCCGGAACACGCTCGCCCCACTGACCGCAGGTCAGAACGCGTACGTTCTGCTTGGCGGCGGTGATTTTCAGGGCTTCTTCGCTGGCGGAAGGCGCAATAATCACTTCGACAAACTGACGAGAAATGATGGCCTGTGCGGTTTCCGCATCTAGCTCGCGGTTAAAGGCAATGATGCCGCCGAATGCGGAGGTTGGGTCGGTTTTGTACGCGCGATCGTAAGCATCAAGAATGGAATTGCCGATAGCTACACCGCAAGGGTTGGCGTGCTTCACAATCACACATGCCGGCTCGGCGAACTCTTTCACGCACTCCAGCGCCGCATCGGTATCGGCGATGTTGTTATAAGAGAGGGCTTTACCCTGAACCTGGGTTGCGGTAGCAACGGAGGCTTCTTTCACATTCTCTTCTATATAGAAGGCAGCCTGCTGGTGGCTGTTCTCGCCGTAACGCATATCCTGCTTCTTAATGAAGTTCAGGTTCAGCGTGCGTGGGAAGCGACCGGCGGCTTCTTTGCTTTCACCGTGGTACGCCGGAACCATGCTGCCGAAGTAGTTGGCAATCATGCTGTCGTAGGCGGCAGTGTGTTCGAAGGCTTTGATGGCGAGGTCGAAACGGGTTGCAAGCGTCAGCGATCCTTCGTTGTCATCCATCTCTTTAATAATGGCGTCGTAGTCGCTGCTCTTCACCACGATTGCGACATCTTTATGGTTCTTAGCGGCGGAGCGCACCATGGTCGGGCCGCCGATATCGATGTTCTCAACCGCATCTTCCAGCGAGCAGCCTTCACGAGCAACAGTCTGGGCGAACGGATACAGGTTAACAACCACCATATCGATAGGCTGGATCTGATGTTCTTCCATAATGGCATCGTCCTGGCCGCGACGGCCCAGAATGCCACCATGTACTTTCGGATGCAGGGTCTTCACGCGTCCATCCATCATCTCCGGGAAACCGGTGTAATCGGAAACTTCGGTTACCGGCAGACCTTTTTCTGCTAACAGACGGGCAGTGCCCCCTGTAGACAGCAGCTCCACACCGCGTGCGGAAAGTGCCTGGGCGAATTCGACGATACCGGCTTTGTCAGAAACACTGAGCAGAGCGCGGCGGACTGGACGACGTTGTTGCATGGTAAATCCCCTGGATTTGACTATTACAGAGAGCGTTAGCTGAATTTTTCGCGAAAAACTCAGCTAACGCCCCTAACGGGGCATCCTTATTTTTCGCCCGCATTGTAACGAAAACGTTTGCGCAACGCTCGCGAATTTTTCTCTTTCAATGGTGATCACAATTTTGACAGTGGCTACCGTGGGAAAAATACAGAAATTACATTGATGATTGTGGATAACTCTGTGCGTAAAAAGGTATAAAGCGGGGTTTTGCTGGGGAATGCAGCAGTCAGTCATTTTTCTGCAATTTTTCTATTGCGGCCTGCGGAGAACTCCCTATAATGCACCTCCATCGACACGGCGGATGTGAATCACTTCACACAAACAGCCGGTTCGGTTGAAGAGAAAAACCCTGAAATTCAGGGTTGACTCTGAAAGAGGAAAGCGTAATATACGCCACACTCACGACAGTGCGCTAAAGCTCGTCGCAACTGCTCTTTAACAATTTATCAGACAATCTGTGTGGGCACTCGAAGATACGGATTCTTAACGTCGCAAGACGAAAAATGAATACCAAGTCTCAAGAGTGAACACGTAATTCATTACGAAGTTTAATTCTTTGAGCATCAAACTTTTAAATTGAAGAGTTTGATCATGGCTCAGATTGAACGCTGGCGGCAGGCCTAACAC
>NZ_MIIV01000220.1:0-2163 GCF_001743015.1 Shigella sp. FC1567 | reverse complement strand
CATTTCATAACCATACCGCACATCCTGTACCCCCTCAGTTCGATGTTTATAGCGGGCATCGAAGTTTCCGTAATTTAACGGAATTACCTGTCCGTTTACAGCGAATGTGATACTACCATCGGTATTTCTCTGGCTGTAGAAATGCCAGCCGGAATCATCACCAAGCTCTGCAACAACAGGCCTGGATGGATTACCCCACAAATAAAACGCTGCATTTTTCGTGGAGTTGTTGGCGCTGGATAACGTGAATTTTTTAGCATTTCCGGCCTGAATATTTTTTAACGCTATCGCCACACCATTCTGGAAACGAAATACATGCTGTCCATTCGCATAAACATCCAGAATGCCGTCGCCGTTTTGTTTTATACCTGTATCGTTATCCCCGAAAGCAATTGAATTCCCCCCAGGGCGTTCTGAACGCCGATACCCAGCGCACCATTGACCTGCGAACCACCGCCAACAGACACTTTATGCGACATGGATATTTCACCCGTCCGCAGATTAATGGTGAACGGGCGCAGGGGACCAATATCGCCATTTTCCCCCTGACCTTCACTGGTGGGAATAAGGTGCAGGCACTCTTCCGAACGACGAAAAATCAGGCCAAAAGCTTCGTTGAAAATCCTCAGCGCATTAACACCACGGATTTTCAGCTCTCCGGTCATGGTGTCGCCATCACGCTGAACGGCATTTTTTGCCTTATCCACCGTGGGTTTTAATCCGAGGTTTTCAACAGCCTCATCCCTGTCTTCCACATCCGAAAGGTTATTTTTTATCAGCAATGCCTCTTCGTTAATTGCACCGCCCACCAGCAATAATATAGCCTTATATAGCTGGTCGTGTTCTTCTTTATTCAGTTCTATCCCGGCCTTCTCAATGACACCACAGATTTCCTCCTGAATGGCATTCCACATGGCACTGTTCAGCCAGGTAGCAAGACGTCCTGTGCGAAGATTTCCGTCAGTAAATCCGTTCTTACCCGGACCAAACTTATCTTTTACCGCAGTCAGCGTATCAATCCTGTGCATCTTCATCCTCATCTGGATAGGAAAATAAAACGACGGTGTGTGACGGATATAATTTATTAATCACGCACTCCGCAACCGTATCCCCCCACGTCCGGATCGGTGTGTTGCAGGCGTCCGTGCATGTCTGCCACTGAGCACCGGCATCCACCGGCAACGTCACACGCCAGAAATAACGCCAGCGATCTCCCCATTCCGGATCGGGGCTTGCATCCAGGTGCTGGAACTGTTCGATCGTTACGCCGGTATATCCCAGCGCCTCAAGCTGATCCAGGAAGAACTGCTCATTTATGCCACCAGCCACATTGGCTTTTGCTTCAAGACGTTGCTGACGCTGGCGTAATGTCTGGGTTCCGACAGGGGAACAGGAATCAGGTAAACCATACAATTCTTCATAACGTTCAATCAGCTCTGTGGACTGACCGGGATCGATTTCAATCACCAGTTCATCAGCCCGCTGGTGAACACGCACAAGCGATGGTGCCAGACCGTCAAGTACACCGTCGGTATCTGACCATGCAGGCCCCGGCTGCATCAGTCCGTACAGCAGCTTTGTATAATCATCCTGTAACGAATCCATTATTTACTCCTTGCCGGGTCATAAGCCTGCCAGGTGATCTCGCCGAGCACCGGAAGCTCGGTCTCCCCCAGGTCAATATCCGATGAAGGGACGATTAACCGGTGGGCCACTTCACCAGCAGACAAACTGATGGCCTCACTGATTCTGGACAGATACATACGCCCCTCTGGCACACTGAGGTAGCCTGAGTTTAACGGACACTCCTTCCTGAAATAGAATGGCATCAGAAGGAGCTAATAATGAGCAGAAAAAACCAACGTTACTCTAAAGAGTTCAAAGCCGAAGCTGTCAGAACGGTTCTTGAAAATCAACTTTCGATCAGTGAAGGCGCTTCCCGATTATCCCTTCCTGAAGGCACTTTAGGACAATGGGTTACCGCCGCCAGAAAAGGGCTCGGTACTCCTGGTTCCCGCACGGTGGCTGAACTGGAATCTGAAATTCTGC
The DNA here is from genome assembly GCF_001743015.1 of Shigella sp. FC1567. Taxonomy (NCBI): domain Bacteria; kingdom Pseudomonadati; phylum Pseudomonadota; class Gammaproteobacteria; order Enterobacterales; family Enterobacteriaceae; genus Shigella; species Shigella sp. FC1567. The sequence goes on along the minus strand of NZ_MIIV01000220.1, from coordinate 114 downwards.
AACTGCGTAAGGCGTTAAATGAAGCTCGCCTTGAGCGAGATATATTAAAAAAAGCAACAGCGTATTTTGCACAGGAGTCGCTGAAAAATACGCGTTAATCGAACAATGGCGACA
>NZ_MIIV01000219.1:0-2166 GCF_001743015.1 Shigella sp. FC1567 | reverse complement strand
GCCATTCATGGCCATATCAATGATTTTCTGGTGCGTACCGGGCTGAGAGGCGGTGTAAGTGAACTGTAGTTGCCATGTTTTACGGCAATGAGAGCAGAGATAGCGCTGATGTCCGGCAGTGCTTTTGCCGTTACGCACCACGCCTTCAGTAGCGGAGCAGGAAGGACATCTGATGGAAATGGAAGCCACGCAAGCACCTTAAAATCACCATCATACACTAAATCAGTAAGTTGGCAGCATTACCAACCTCTTGTTAGTTGTGAGACTGCGTAGTGTGCACGATCGGTTTTACCACTTCAATCTGGTCTGTCCTTTGGCTGTGATATGTACAGAGTGTGATAGAGGGATTACCTGAATTCTCCCGGTGAGCATTTTGCAACGGATCAGCTCCGGTACAAATGCTGTTGTGGGTTCAGATTATAACATTCTGTCTAAGGGGCGGGATAAAGGTGAAATTAGGGGGCATGAAAGATGACTTTATAACCTTGCTCACCCCAGTGTTGTAAAAGTTCGTTTTGCCTTCTCGTTGGTGCCATGCCTGTCCAGACAATCAATGTTTGCGTCGGGAACAGTTCCGGGCGCGGCGATTCAATGGGATCAGCAAGAACAGAAATGTGCCATCCTGACAATGATAAACGCCATGCTTCCAGCCACAATCGTGCTCTCTCTTCAACATTCCACGCCATCAGAATGGCTTCTTTACCGGGCTTACGGCGCATTTCGAAAAGCGAGGTTGCTGCGTATTCAATTAATGCGCCGTCAAACATACTGCTCATAATGCGGGAGGTGTTGTGATCAAGCACGAGACGCTGGCGAACAGGAAGGTAAACATGATTAATCAATTGATCTACTGGGTACTCTCGACCCAGTGAAATAATTCTCGCGCGTAGTTTGGCAGGATTAGCCATGCGAAGAATTGACATCATCTCTTCTTGCAGGCGGCTCCAGTCATCTTCCGTATCCTGGCTGGTGGTTTCCAGTAATGCTTTAACTTTGCCTACAGGGACGCCATTACTTATCCAACGCTTGATCTCTTCGATGCGTTGTATGTCTTCTTCATCAAAGAGTCGGTGTCCGCCTTCACTGCGCTGTGGTTTTAACAAACCGTAGCGGCGTTGCCAGGCCCGGAGAGTGACAGGATTAATCCCGCAACGTTCAGCAACATCACCAATGCTGTAATAAGCCACAATTCCTCCTTGCGGTCACAAATCTCCGTCGCCTGTACACGACCCAATAATACTTTGTACAATATACGCTAAAATTGTACAAAGTATAAATAAGATTTCAGCTAAATTGGATGAAACATTATTTTTAATGTGGATTAAATTTAAACGTAACGTATTCATTTTCACGATGATTTACTGAAATCATGTGAAAGAATGTGCTGAAAATTATTTTTTCTCTGGCCACGCTATGGAAGGGATACCATTCAATTTAGCTTTAGCAAACAGATCTCCCTGAAACATCTCAATTCCTGCGGATTCAAGCCACATCCACTCTTCTGGTGTTGCCACGCCCATAGCACTGACTTGAATTTCAAGTGATGTACAGCATTTTATGATCGCCTGAATAATTGCCTGCCGTGGCCCACTTTTATGAACATTGGTAATCAATTCCTGACTGATTTTAATTCTGTCAGGCTGGAAGCGTGACAGGAGTAACAAACCAGCAAAACCTGCGCCAAAATGATCAATTGCTACACTGATACCAGCAGCCTTTAGCGATTTAATCGCTTCGGCAAACTCATCAAACCGAGATATGACTTCACTTTCAGTAAATTCAACGATGATTTGTTCAGGCACCAGTGAACCGCCCCGGGAATCCTGGAGACTAAACTCCCTGAGAAAGAGGTAAACAGGATGACTAAAAATACTCGTTTTTCCCCCGAAGTCCGTCAGAGGGCGATTCGTATGGTTCTGGAAAGTCAGGGCGAATATGACTCACAGTGGGCGGCAATTTGTTCCATTGCCCCAAAGATTGGCTGTACACCGGAGACTCTGCGTGTCTGGGTACGCCAGCATGAGCGGGATACCGGAGGCGGTGATGGCGGGCTCACCACCGCTGAACGTCAGCGTCTGAAAGAGCTGGAACGTGAAAATCGTGAACTGCGCCGCAGTAACGATATCCTTCGCCAGGCTTCCGCTTATTTTGCGAAGGCGGAGTTCG
>NZ_MIIV01000218.1:0-2205 GCF_001743015.1 Shigella sp. FC1567 | reverse complement strand
GTTCTGGTGTTATCGGAGAGGCTTTTGGTGTTTTGCCCTGACGCTCATCACGCAGTTGTTTGACCCATCTTGTCATTGTGGAAAGGCCAACATCCATAGCTTTGGCGGCATCTGCCACCGTGTATTTCTGGTCAACAACCAGTTGAGCGGATTCGCGTTTAAACTCTGCGCTAAAATTTCTTTTTTTCATTGGAGCACCTGTGTTGTTCTGAGGTGAGCATATCACCTCTGTTCAGGTGGCCAAATTCAGTGTGCCACTTCAGGTGCCGAACCTTCCTCCGGATATAATCTGTGATTCCCCAATCAACAGAACCAGAGGAGGTTCGGCATAAACATCAATGCACAACGACAGAATCGTCGGACGACCCACCACCGCTGAAATGTGCTTTCCGGTAAACGGCCTGAACTGCGTCATCATGCGCATCAATTGCCGTACTCAACGCTTCCTGCGCCGCCAGTAATGCACGGCGTTCCAGGGTATCGAAGATACAGAGTCGGTGACGCAGCTCACGCGGAAGAATTGCCAGAACCGCAGGGATCAGTTTCTGAATTTTCTCCCTTTGCGCTTTCGTTTCACCTTTCAACCAACGGTGATAGATATTCTGCTGATTGTTCCAGTCCTTGCCTGGTACCAGAGGCAATTCGCCGCCCCCCTGCCGCAGATATTCTTCAGTAATTGCGTTAGCGACCCACGCCTGCCCTTTTTCGGCTGCCAGGGCTAACAGCACTGATTCGATGTGCTCATGCCTGATTTTCATGAATCACCTTCCCAGGTCGTTTTGCCTTACGATATTCGTCATAAACTTTGGGGTCGTACTGAAGTTCCCCGCCAGATGCCTCTTGCAGGCGCATCGCGCGGCCTTCAGGAACCAGTTCCCCCCATGCAGCAATGCTTGCCAGCCTAACTCCTGCGGCATTGGCAAGCTTTGTTTTGCTGCCAAAAAACGCTATAGCATCAATTTTCAACATATCGAGCTCCTTAGATTTTCCTAAGGAAACTAGATCGTAGAGAAACCTAAGTCAAGAAAGATTAGAATTCCCTAATATGAAAAACGAAACCTTCGGTGCTCGCCTCTTACATAGGCGTAAAAAATTAAAACTGTCTCAGGCCGCATTAGGTAAGCTGGTCAAAGTGGCTCACGTAACAATTTCTCAATGGGAAAGAGATGAAACACAGCCGGCGGGGAAAAGATTATTCGCACTGAGCCAAGCGCTTCAGTGCTCACCGACTTGGCTTCTTTTTGGGGATGAAGATAAACAACCAGGCGAACCGATCCCGGATAATCAGCCAGCCATTCTGACAGAAGATCAAAAAGAGTTACTTCAACTGTTCGACGCACTGCCTGAGTCAGAGCAAAAGGCCCTGTTGTCAGAGATGCGTGCTCGAGTTGAAAATTTCAACAAACTTTTTGAAGAACTACTCAAAGCTCGCAAAAGAAGCGCAAACAAATAATCCCCTTTTTTCTCCACACCCTGTAATAAAAAGCACAAACTTTCAAACACTTGTGTTTTTTACATCAAAAAAAACTTAGGTTTTTATACATAAAATCTTGACTCCACGTCTTAGGTTATTCTAAATTTCATTCATCAAGACACCGCACGGTGTTCTCAGCAAACAGTTCCACTACCCCGGCGTTAAGGGGAAATGAGGTCAGCATGGATACTATCGATCTTGGCAACAACGAATCCCTAGTGTGTGGCGTGTTTCCCAATCAGGACGGCACATTCACCGCCATGACGTATACCAAAAGCAAAACGTTTAAAACCGAAGCTGGCGCACGTCGCTGGCTTGCCAAAAATACCAGCTAATCCATTTATTGGATTAATTCAATATTCTCGCTGTAGAGGTATAGTGAGGTGTACTGGCAATAGCGGACACTACCATTTGTTCTTTTTTTAAGCAGCCATCTGATGATATTTTTCCCTGAAGGCTGCCGGGGAGATATTCCCCAGACGAGAGTGACGACGCTGACGATTGTAGAAAATCTCAATGTATTCCCGTATTACTGAGATGGCTTCATCCCGGTTATTAAAACGATAGTGGCTCAGGCTCTCATTTTTCAGCGTTCCCCAGAAGCTTTCCATCGGAGCGTTGTCGTAACAGTGACCTTTACGCGACATTGATGTTTTCAGACCAGACTGCTCCTGTATGACCCGGTAATCGTATGCGCAGTACTGTGAACCTCGATCAGAGTGGTGGATTAG
>NZ_MIIV01000217.1:0-2262 GCF_001743015.1 Shigella sp. FC1567 | reverse complement strand
TAGTGCGCTGGGTTATCGCTCGCCACGGGAATATCTGCGGCAGCGGGCTTGTAATGGGTTAAGTGATAACAGATGTCTGGAAATATAGGGGCAAATCCAGGCAGTATCATTTTTATCAAGACGAACATACGGTTTGGTCATCCTCTTCTCCTTTCGAGAGTCAGTGGTACGTCTGAAATCGATCAGACGCGATGCATTGCTCTGAAAGCATAGACGGGAAATATGAGTTTGCTGTGACCATGAAATTTTTCGACTGAACGAAGCGTATGAAATTTGTGTTAGTTCAATAAAAACAATCAGATGAGACTAATCATCTCTTCAGCATTAGCGTTATGAATGAGTAATATAAATCGATAATACCGCCGCTGGGATATCGCGTATTTTCACTCATTGACAATGTTTTGGCGGTGGCATGATGCGCATGAAATTTGAACTTCCTCACGGTTTTAATTCATGTCCACGTATACCCGGCCTGTCATGCTTTTGCTGTCTGGCCTGCTTTTGTTGACTCTGGCGATTGCGGTGTTAAATACACTCGTGCCGCTTTGGCTCGCCCAGGAACACATGTCCACATGGCAGGTAGGCGTTGTCAGCTCATCCTATTTTACCGGCAACCTTGTCGGTACATTGCTGACAGGGTATGTCATTAAGCGCATTGGCTTTAACCGCAGCTATTATCTGGCCTCCTTCATTTTTGCCGCTGGCTGTGCCGGCCTTGGCCTGATGATTGGATTCTGGAGCTGGTTGGCTTGGCGTTTTGTCGCGGGCGTCGGCTGTGCCATGATTTGGGTGGTTGTTGAGAGCGCGCTGATGTGCAGTGGGACGTCACGTAACCGTGGGCGTTTGCTTGCTGCGTATATGATGGTTTATTACGTGGGAACGTTTTTAGGCCAGTTACTGGTCAGCAAAGTTTCAACCGAGCTGATGTCCGTATTGCCGTGGGTTACAGGTTTGACGTTGGCAGGGATCTTACCGCTGTTGTTTACGCGTGTGCTGAATCAGCAGGCTGAAAACCATGATTCGACGTCAATTACGTCAATGCTAAAACTCCGTCAGGCGCGGCTTGGCGTGAATGGCTGCATTATCTCAGGAATCGTTCTGGGATCTCTATATGGCCTGATGCCGCTGTACCTCAATCACAAAGGGGTGAGCAATGCCAGCATTGGTTTCTGGATGGCGGTACTGGTCAGTGCGGGTATCCTTGGACAATGGTCGATTGGACGTCTGGCGGATAAGTTTGGTCGACTGCTGGTGTTGCGTGTTCAGGTCTTTGTCGTCATTCTCGGCAGTATCGCGATGCTTAGCCAGGCGGCGATGGCCCCAGCGTTATTCATCCTCGGTGCCGCTGGCTTTACGCTATATCCGGTGGCGATGGCATGGGCTTGCGAGAAAGTTGAACATCATCAACTGGTGGCGATGAACCAGGCCTTACTGTTGAGCTATACTGTGGGAAGTCTGCTTGGCCCGTCATTTACCGCTATGCTAATGCAGAATTTCTCCGATAATTTATTGTTTATCATGATCGCCAGCGTATCGTTTATCTATTTGCTGATGCTGCTGCGCAACGCCGGTCATACGCCGAAACCCGTTGCTCACGTGTAAATGAATTCAAGCAGAGTGTGAACTTACTGTTTCACACTCTGCTTTTTTGTTTCTTCTATCTGACTTGCTTTATTCCAAATTTTATTCGTTTAAAAATAAAATGTGCAGCAGGTTATAATTTTGCATTTCGCTATTTCCGCACTTCTTATTTGCCGCGCATAATCCCTCGTTTTACAGATGCCCCTATAATTTTGGCGAAGGATTTGTCTATGGCTGGGAATGTTCAGGAAAAACAGCTGCGATGGTACAACATTGCGCTGATGTCTTTTATCACTGTCTGGGGTTTTGGCAACGTTGTTAATAACTACGCCAACCAGGTGGATTTGCCCCTATATTTCCAGACATCTGTTATCACTTAACCCATTACAAGCCCGCTGCCGCAGATATTCCCGTGGCGAGCGATAACCCAGCGCACTATGCGGATGCCATTCGTTATAATGCTCGAACGCCTCTGCAAGGTTCTTTGCTGCCGTTAACCCGTCTGGTTTGGGCATGATACTGATGTAGTCACGCTTTATCGTTTTCACGAAGCTCTCTGCTATTCCGTTACTCTCCGGACTCCGCACCGCCGTGTTCTTCGGTTCAAGTCCCAACATCCGGGCGAACTGGCGTGTTTCATTAGCCCGGTAGCATGAACCATTATCCGTCAGCCACTCCACT
>NZ_MIIV01000216.1:0-2318 GCF_001743015.1 Shigella sp. FC1567 | reverse complement strand
ACACTGGAGCGTCTTCTGAGCCTGCTGTCGGCCTTTGAGGTCGTGGTATGGATGACGGATGGCTGGCCGCTGTATGAATCACGCCTGAAGGGAAAGCTGCACGTTATCAGCAAGCGTTACACTCAGCGCATTGAGCGACATAATCTGAATCTGAGACAACATCTGGCAAGGCTGGGACGGAAGTCACTGTCGTTCTCAAAATCGGTGGAGCTGCATGACAAGGTCATCGGGCATTATCTGAACATAAAACACTATCAGTAAGTTGGAGTCATTACCCAGGGAATAGTGTTAATAATTTCTATTTTTATATTATTCCCTGTTTTAATTAACTCTGTCAGGGATGGTTTATGTTTTTTAACACCAAACATACAACAGCTTTATGCTTCGTAACCTGTATGGCTTTTAGTTCATCGTCTATTGCGGACATTGTCATTTCGGGTACTCGCGTAATATATAAAAGCGATCAAAAAAGTGTCAACGTACGTCTGGAAAATAAAGGGAATAACCCGTTGCTTGTCCAGAGTTGGTTAGATACTGGCGATGACAACGCTGAGCCTGGCAGTATTACAGTCCCTTTTACTGCCACGCCGCCAGTATCGCGTATTGATGCCAAACGTGGGCAAACAATCAAATTAATGTACACAGCCAGCACCTCACTGCCTAAAGACAGAGAGAGCGTGTTCTGGTTTAACGTACTGGAAGTTCCACCAAAACCAGATGCAGAAAAGGTCGCGAATCAAAGTCTGCTGCAACTGGCATTTCGCACACGTATAAAACTTTTCTATCGCCCGGATGGATTGAAGGGAAATCCCTCTGAAGCCCCGTTAGCCCTGAAGTGGTTCTGGTCAGGTTCAGAAGGTAAGGCGTCATTGCGAGTGACCAATCCAACCCCTTACTACGTCTCTTTTAGCAGTGGTGATTTAGAAGCTAGCGGTAAACGCTATCCGATTGATGTGAAAATGATTGCACCATTTAGTGATGAGGTCATGAAAGTCACTGGCCTTAATGGCAAAGCAAGTTCTGCAAAAGTACATTTTTACGCCATTAATGATTTTGGTGGCACCATTGAAGGTAATGCCAGTCTGTAATCAGGCAAGGATATAATTCCGCAGGAAGCATAACGTGACTATAAAACCAACTAAAAATTATCATAATCATCTGACCCGTATCGCTACGTTTTGCGCGCTGCTGTATTGCAATAGTGCTTTCTGTGCTGAACTTGTTGAATATGACCATACCTTCCTGATGGGGCAGAATGCCTCAAATATTGATCTCAGCCGGTATAGTGAAGGTAACCCTGCTATACCGGGTATGTACGACGTCAGTGTTTATGTCAACGATCAACCTATTATTAACCAAAGCATTACATTTATTGAAATTGAAGGAAAAAAAACGCACAAGCCTGTATCACACTTAAGAATTTATTGCAGTTTCATATAAATTCTCCCGATATAAATAACGAAAAAGCCGTTCTGCTTGCCAGGGATGAAACACTCGGCAATTGCCTTAATTTGACGGAAATTATTCCTCAGGCTTCTGTTCGTTATGACGTTAACGAGCAACGTCTGGATATAGACGTTCCTCAGGCATGGGTAATGAAAAATTACCAAAACTATGTTGATCCATCGTTATGGGAAAATGGCATTAATGCGGCCATGTTGTCATACAACCTCAACGGATATCATAGTGAAACTCCTGGTCGAAGAAATGACAGCATTTATGCTGCTTTTAACGGTGGGATGAATTTAGGTGCATGGCGACTGCGTGCCTCAGGCAACTACAACTGGATGACCGATTCTGGCAGTAATTATGATTTTAAGAATCGGTATATACAGCGTGATATCGCCTCGCTGCGTTCTCAACTCATTCTTGGTGAGTCTTATACAACGGGCGAAACCTTTGATTCTGTCAGTATCCGCGGCATTCGTTTATACAGCGACAGCCGCATGTTGCCTCCGACATTAGCGAGTTTTGCGCCTATCATTCATGGCGTTGCTAATACCAACGCCAAAGTCACTATGAAGTGGCACACTGAATTTGGCCACCTGAACAGAGGTGATATGCTCACCTCAGAACAACACAGGTGCTCCAATGAAAAAAAGAAATTTTAGCACAGAGTTTAAACGCGAATCCGCTCAACTGGTTGTTGACCAGAAATACACGGTGGCAGATGCCGCCAAAGCTATGGATGTTGGCCTTTCCACAATGACAAGATGGGTCAAACAACTGCGTGATGAGCGTCAGGGCAAAACACCAAAAGCCTCTCCGATAACACCAGAACAAATCGAAATACGTAAGCTGAGGAAAAAGCTACAACG
>NZ_MIIV01000215.1:0-2319 GCF_001743015.1 Shigella sp. FC1567 | reverse complement strand
CGTTGTAGCTTTTTCCTCAGCTTACGTATTTCGATTTGTTCTGGTGTTATCGGAGAGGCTTTTGGTGTTTTGCCCTGACGCTCATCACGCAGTTGTTTGACCCATCTTGTCATTGTGGAAAGGCCAACATCCATAGCTTTGGCGGCATCTGCCACCGTGTATTTCTGGTCAACAACCAGTTGAGCGGATTCGCGTTTAAACTCTGCGCTAAAATTTCTTTTTTTCATTGGAGCACCTGTGTTGTTCTGAGGTGAGCATATCACCTCTGTTCAGGTGGCCAAATTCAGTGTGCCACTTCATGTAAATAATGGCTCTCAGGTAAATGTTACTGATTCCTCTCTGGTATCAGATACCATTGGTTTAACCAACGGTTCTTCACTGAATATTGGTGCAAATGGCGTGGTTGCTACAGACCACCTGACTGTTGATAGCTACAGTACCGTTAATTTAACCGAATCTACCGGTTGGAATAATTATTCTAATCTGTATACCAATACTATCACTGTGACTAACGGTGGTGTGCTGGATGTGAATGTTGATCAGTTCGATACTGAAGCTTTCCGTACTGATAAACTGGAACTGACCAGCGGCAACATTGCTGACCATAATGGCAACGTAATTTCTGGTGTGTTCGACATCAACAGCAGCGATTACGTTCTGAACGCTGATCTGGTGAACGACCGTACGTGGGATACTTCCAAGTCTAACTACGGTTACGGTATTGTTGCTATGAACTCTGATGGTCACCTGACTATCAATGGTAACGGCGACGTAGACAACGGTACTGAACTGGATAACAGCTCTGTTGATAACGTTGTTGCTGCAACCGGTAACTACAAAGTTCGTATCGACAACGCAACTGGCGCTGGCACTATCGCTGATTACAAAGATAAAGAACTTATTCGGGTAAACGACGCTAACACCAACGCGACCTTCTCTGCTGCTAACAAAGCTGACCTGGGTGCATACACCTATCAGGCTGAACAGCGCGGTAACACCGTTGTTCTGCAACAGATGGAGCTGACCGACTACGCTAACATGGCGCTGAGCATCCCGTCTGCGAACACCAATATCTGGAACCTGGAACAAGACACCGTTGGTACTCGTCTGACCAACTCTCGTCATGGCCTGGCTGATAACGGCGGCGCATGGGTAAGCTACTTCGGTGGTAACTTCAACGGCGACAACGGCACCATCAACTATGATCAGGATGTTAACGGCATCATGGTCGGTGTTGATACCAAAATTGACGGTAACAACGCTAAGTGGATCGTCGGTGCGGCTGCAGGCTTCGCTAAAGGTGACATGAATGACCGTTCTGGTCAGGTGGATCAAGACAGCCAGACTGCCTACATCTACTCTTCTGCTCACTTCGCGAACAACGTCTTTGTTGATGGTAGCTTGAGCTACTCTCACTTCAACAACGACCTGTCTGCAACCATGAGCAACGGTACTTACGTTGACGGTAGCACCAACTCTGACGCGTGGGGCTTCGGTTTGAAAGCCGGTTACGACTTCAAACTGGGTGATGCTGGTTACGAGACTCCTTACGGCAGCGTTTCTGGTCTGTTCCAGTCTGGTGATGACTACCAGCTGAGCAACGACATGAAAGTTGACGGTCAGTCTTACGACAGCATGCGTTATGAACTGGGTGTAGATGCAGGTTATACCTTCACCTACAGCGAAGATCAGGCTCTGACTCCGTACTTCAAACTGGCTTACGTCTACGACGACTCAAACAACGATAACGATGTGAACGGTGATTCCATCGATAACGGTACTGAAGGGTCTGCGGTACGTGTTGGTCTGGGTACTCAGTTCAGCTTCACCAAGAACTTCAGCGCCTATACCGATGCTAACTACCTCGGTGGTGGTGACTAGACTGGCCCCCTGAATCTCCAGACAACCTGTATCACTTAAATAAGTGATAGTCTTAATACTAGTTTTTAGACTAGTCATTGGAGTACAGATGATTGATGTCTTAGGGCCGGAGAAACGCAGACGGCGTACCACACAGGAAAAGATCGCAATTGTTCAGCAGAGCTTTGAACCGGGGATGACGGTCTCCCTCGTTGCCCGGCAACATGGTGTAGCAGCCAGCCAGTTATTTCTCTGGCGTAAGCAATACCAGGAAGGAAGTCTTACTGCTGTGGCCGCCGGAGAACAGGTTGTTCCTGCCTCTGAACTTGCTGCCGCCATGAAGCAGATTAAAGAACTCCAGCGCCTGCTCGGTAAGAAAACGATGGAAAATGAACTCCTCAAAGAAGCCGTTGAATATGGACGGGCAAAAAAGTGGATAGCGCACGCGCCCTTATTGCC
>NZ_MIIV01000214.1:0-2350 GCF_001743015.1 Shigella sp. FC1567 | reverse complement strand
TGGCTGTTTTACGCGTATGACAGGATACGGAGGACGGTTGTGGCGCACGTCTTCGGTGAACGCACTCTGGCCACACTGGAGCGTCTTCTGAGCCTGCTGTCGGCCTTTGAGGTCGTGGTATGGATGACGGATGGCTGGCCGCTGTATGAATCACGCCTGAAGGGAAAGCTGCACGTTATCAGCAAGCGTTACACTCAGCGCATTGAGCGACATAATCTGAATCTGAGACAACATCTGGCAAGGCTGGGACGGAAGTCACTGTCGTTCTCAAAATCGGTGGAGCTGCATGACAAGGTCATCGGGCATTATCTGAACATAAAACACTATCAGTAAGTTGGAGTCATTACCGACTTTTTAAAGGGAGAAATTTACACACAATAATTTTCAATATTTCCTCTGTACCTGATTTTTATTACCTATTACACGGAAATACCAACAACCAGGGTTTATTAATATAATTAAAAGGTTTAAACATGAATAAAATAAAGAATTACCGGTGGCATATGATTGCCCTCGTATGCTTTATCACTGTAATCAATTATCTGGACAGAACGGCGTTAGGTATTGCGGCTCCAACGATTATGGAGACAACCGGAATAACTAAAGAGCAATATTCATGGATTGTCAGTGCATTCCAGTTGGCCTATACATTAGGGCAACCGGTAATGGGCTTCTTTATTGATACCGTGGGTCTGAAGTTAAGTTTTGCGATATGTGCCGCAATTTGGGGCCTGGCGACAATGGGCCATGCACTAACCGGAACGTGGTCTGGTCTGGCATTTATGCGCGCCCTGATGGGTTTCAGCGAAGCGTCGGCAATTCCGGCGGGTGTAAAAACCGCATCAACATGGTTCCCGGCAAAAGAGCGTGGCGTGGCGACAGGTGTTTTCAATATGGGCACCTCACTCGGCGCGATGCTTGCTCCACCGTTGATTGCCTGGTGCATTATGTTTCATAGCTGGCAATTTGCGTTTATTGTTTCAGGTAGTCTTGCTTTGCTCGCGGCTTTATTTTGGTTCTTTTGTTATAAAGATCCGAAAGATGCCAAACGCCTTTCTGATGAAGAGCGCCACTATATTGAATCAGGGCAAGAACAGCATCTTAAAACAGATAAGAAAGAAAAAACGTCAATCAAGCATATCCTCAGCCAACGTAATTTCTGGGGGATTGGCATCGCGCGTTTTCTCGCAGACCCGGCATGGGGAACCATTAACTTCTGGGTGCCGATTTTCTTCGTCGAAACGCTGCATTTTAGCCTGAAAGAAATTGCCATGTTCGTCTGGCTGCCTTTCCTGCTGGGCGATCTCGGCTGTTTAGCCAGTGGTTTTGTCGCGAAGTTCTTCCACGATCGCGGCGTGAGTTTAATTAACTCACGAAGAATTACCTTCACTATTGCAGCCGTCATTATGATGAGGATTGGCCTGGTGAGTATTGTCGAAAATCCCTACATTGCCGTATTACTGATTAGTATTGGCGCGTTCTCGCATCAATGTCTTTCTACTGTAGCAGCAACTCTGGGTGGCGATCTGTTCAAAAAAGACGAAGTAGCTACCGCAGTGGGTATGGCAGGAGCCTGTGCGTGGAGCGGTCAGTTGATTTTCAACCTGTTCATCGGGGCATTCGTTCACATTATCGGCTTCGCGCCGTTCTTTATTGCCCTGGCTTTCTTTGACATTATTGGTGCTATTGCGTTGTGGACGCTTATCAAAGTTAAAGATGAAGAACCACAAGTACAGTTAGCTACCCACTAATTATTTTAAATAAAAACGCTATAATTGAGGTTATGGCGTTTTTAAAGAAGCTTGAGTTATCGAACCCCGCTTACCAACGCGTTGTCAGTCATCTCCCCCCTCCCTGGTGCATCGTTATATCCGTGATGAGCGATTTTTGATATTAATATCTTTCACCATCCGCTATTTTCACCACTTCAGAAAACAAACTTATTTTTATTAATATCAATTCTTTTTCTTTGAACATTCAACTGCGATATTTGTAAAAACATTAAACAGGCAACAATAAAATGACATTACCAACAACTATTTATTCATTCCCCGCATATTTACCTCGTTTTTCGGGTAATGACTCCAACTTACTGATAGTGTTTTATGTTCAGATAATGCCCGATGACCTTGTCATGCAGCTCCACCGATTTTGAGAACGACAGTGACTTCCGTCCCAGCCTTGCCAGATGTTGTCTCAGATTCAGATTATGTCGCTCAATGCGCTGAGTGTAACGCTTGCTGATAACGTGCAGCTTTCCCTTCAGGCGTGATTCATACAGCGGCCAGCCATCCGTCATCCATACCACGACCTCAAAGGCCGACAGCAGGCTCAGAAGACGCTCCAGTGT
>NZ_MIIV01000213.1:0-2449 GCF_001743015.1 Shigella sp. FC1567 | reverse complement strand
AGACCGCACGAATATAATGGTGGGTTACCCCCAAACGAATCGGAAAATCGATACTGGAAAAACTCTAACTCGGTGGCCAGTTTTTGTTGACCACTTCAGTGATTATTGGCTCTGGCGACGGCTTTCAGAACCTCTTTCACCATTCTGGTGTGGACTTTCTGGTGCTCCAGGTTGTGTGACATGGGAACTCATTCTGGATGGTTACTCTGAAAGCTCATATTCTGCCACACCCCGATTTGCAGCCGCCAGGCTGCCGTGGTTCGTGAACCGGGCTATAACCTGCAGTCGGTTGTTGAACGCCTGACAACAGGAAATCAGCCAGGCCAGCAACCACGCGGACTGACAGAGAATCAGAACCTGAATCAGCCTGAAATCATACCCGGGGCAGTACTTCATCACCAGTCACCAATACCCGTGTCAGTACTTCGCGGCCTGACGCGATCACCCGACTCAGTACTTCTGAGCCCGCCTCCGGTACCATTCTCTGTGGGCCCGTACACAACAACAGAAAAGGGTGCCCGGCCCGGGGCGCAACCGTATTACACTTCCGGAAAATCGTTATACGCAGAAAAATCGGATCACGCTGTGCCTGCTTTCATGTAATTTACTTACGGTGTTATAAGTATGCTAATTATCGTATAAAAAAATCGCAGCAGAAAAAATTGTATTAAAAACTTATAGTGAATTAATGGTGTACTTTTTATGGATATTGATGGTTTGTACCATTAATATATACTCATATACATATCATAAGTATGTTTTTGAGGGCTTATCATGAAGCAGCGTATTACTGTCACTATAGACAGTGACAGCTATCAGTTACTTAAATCCGCAAACGTGAATATCTCAGGCCTGGTAAATACGGCCATGCAAAAAGAGGCCCGCCGTCTGCGTGCGGAACGCTGGCAGGCTGAAAATCAGCAGGGGATGGCTGAGATCGCCCGTTTTATTGAAATGAACGGCTCTTTTGCCGATGAGAACAGGGACTGGTGAAATGCAGTTTAAGGTTTACGCCTATAAAAGAGAGAGTCGTTATCGTCTGTTTGTGGATGTACAGAGTGACATTATTGACACGCCCGGACGACGGATGGTGATCCCCCTGGCCAGTGCCCGCCTGCTGTCAGATAAAGTCTCCCGTGAGCTTTACCCGGTGGTGCATGTCGGGGATGAAAGCTGGCGCATGATGACCACTGATATGGCCAGTGTGCCGATCTTCGTTATCGGGGAAGAAGTGGCTGATCTCAGCCACCGCGAAAATGACATCAAAAACGCCATTAACCTGATGTTCTGGGGAATATAAATGTCAGGCTAGGGTCAAAAATCGTGGCGTTGACAAAATGGCTGCGTTACGTCATTGAGCATATCCAAGACTGGCCGGCAAACCGGGTACGCGATCTGTTGCCCTGGAAAGTTGATCTGACCTCTCAGTAAATATCAATACGGTTCTGACGAGCCGCTTACCGTTCAAATATGAAGTACGATGTTTAACTAACCGAAAAACAAGAACAATACGGTGCAAACAGGCCATTCACGGTTAACTGAAACAGTATCGTTTTTTTACAGCCAATTTTGTTTATCCTTATTATAATAAAAAAGTGCTGAAGTTCATTTCATGGAATGAACTTCATAAAAACTCCTGCTTATTTCTTTTAACAAAGCCATTTGTCCACCGGCTTTAACTGGATGCCCATCATGTTACCGATAAATAATAACTTTTCATTGCCCCAAAATTCTTTTTATAACACTATTTCCGGTACATATGCTGATTACTTTTCAGCATGGGATAAATGGGAAAAACAAGCGCTCCCCGGTGAAGAGCGTGATGAGGCTGTCTCCCGACTTAAAGAATGTCTTATCAATAATTCCGATGAACTTCGACTGGACCGTTTAAATCTGTCCTCGCTACCTGACAACTTACCAGCTCAGATAACGCTGCTCAATGTATCATATAATCAATTAACTAACCTACCTGAACTGCCTGTTACGCTAAAAAAATTATATTCCGCCAGCAATAAATTATCAGAATTGCCCGTGCTACCTCCTGCGCTGGAGTCACTTCAGGTACAACACAATGAGCTGGAAAACCTGCCAGCTTTACCCGATTCGTTATTGACTATGAATATCAGCTATAACGAAATAGTCTCCTTACCATCGCTCCCACAGGCTCTTAAAAATCTCAGAGCGACCCGTAATTTCCTCACTGAGCTACCAGCATTTTCTGAGGGAAATAATCCCGTTGTCAGAGAGTATTTTTTTGATAGAAATCAGATAAGTCATATCCCGGAAAGCATTCTTAATCTGAGGAATGAATGTTCAATACATATTAGTGATAACCCATTATCATCCCATGCTCTGCAAGCCCTGCAAAGATTAACCTCTTCGCCGGACTACCACGGCCCACGGATTTACTTCTCCATGAGTGACGGACAACAGAATACACTCCATCGCC
>NZ_MIIV01000212.1:0-2460 GCF_001743015.1 Shigella sp. FC1567 | reverse complement strand
GCGCTGGGTTATCGCTCGCCACGGGAATATCTGCGGCAGCGGGCTTGTAATGGGTTAAGTGATAACAGATGTCTGGAAATATAGGGGCAAATCCAATGGGAAATAGGGTAAAAAGTCAGGAAGTTCGATACCTCTACAGCGAATATTTTGCTGATGATACTTCCCTTTGCCAAATGAAATTAACCTCTTTCTCTATTACCACGTTTTTCCAGAAGCAAGAGATTGGGTATCAAGAGGCTGGCTGCTATGATAAGGCGTCTTGTTTTTTAAGCGAGGAAAGATTTTGAGTGCGGGACGCCTGAATAAAAAATCTCTGGGTATCGTGATGTTGTTATCGGTTGGACTGCTTTTGGCGGGCTGTTCGGGTAGCAAATCATCCGATACAGGAACATATTCCGGCTCCGTTTACACCGTGAAACGGGGGGATACGCTATATCGTATTTCGCGCACCACGGGAACCAGCGTAAAAGAACTGGCGCGACTGAACGGCATTTCCCCCCCTTACACCATTGAAGTTGGTCAGAAACTAAAACTGGGTGGGGCGAAAAGTAGCAGTAGTACACGTAAATCAACCGCCAAATCAACGACCAAAACCGCATCGGTTACACCGTCATCAGCGGTACCGAAATCTTCCTGGCCGCCAGTAGGGCAACGTTGTTGGTTATGGCCAACGACAGGGAAAGTTATCATGCCGTATTCGACAGCAGATGGCGGCAATAAAGGGATTGATATCTCAGCTCCACGGGGTACACCTATTTACGCCGCGGGTGCAGGAAAGGTGGTGTATGTGGGCAACCAGCTGCGTGGCTACGGTAATCTCATCATGATTAAACACAGTGAAGATTACATTACGGCTTACGCCCATAATGACACGATGCTGGTAAATAATGGGCAAAGCGTGAAGACTGGGCAAAAAATCGCCACTATGGGGAGCACGGATGCGGCATCTGTTCGCCTGCATTTCCAGATTCGTTACCGTGCAACGGCAATTGATCCGCTACGTTACTTGCCGCCGCAGGGCAGCAAGCCAAAATGCTGATGGCGAATTAATCAGCAGTCAGCAGCGCGGCACTTGCTAAGGAGAGCGTAAGGTTTATAATGCCTTACGCATCTCGAAGCGGGCGTAGTTCAATGGTAGAACGAGAGCTTCCCAAGCTCTATACGAGGGTTCGATTCCCTTCGCCCGCTCCAGAATCTCCCCAGGTGGAGAAGACTAAAAAAGTCTTCTCTGTCAGCAACTTAAACAGTTACCTATTTAATTTGCTTAGGAGTTCTACCATTGTGATCCGCCCTTAGTAACTGTCACGTTAAGTTACACGGTGAGATGACAGTATAACCTAACGTTGGCGGCAGTTGCACCTCTCACACCGCGATAGCACAACGTGAAGATAAAGCCCATCCTGGCATTGTAATGTCATCGACAGACTGAACACACGCATTTAAGCCCGATGTGCGGCCTTGTGGCTGCGTAAACAGGTTTATGGTGATATTGGTCCTTGCAAACCATATGCAAGCTCTATCAGCGTTTCAGCCACGCTCCCAACGGGTACACGGTTATCCTGATAAGGTGTGATCTTTCTGACAATCTGATGAAGTCGCTACGCTCCCGCTTGTTGCTGTATCACCAACGGGGCTTTATGGTTTCTATTGTCTATAATAATCTCACAATTCCCCTGCATGAGGTTGATATGACTGTTAGCTACAAGATTACTTATGAGCATAGAGACGGTGATCAAATTAGAATGGAAGAGGTTTTATTCCATTCAGAGCATGAACCAACAAAAGATGAAATTCATGATGCAGTAAGAAAAGATACTGTGAGATTTAATTCTCCATCTAATGGAGTAACGGCTGTTTCAGGGTTTAAAGTGATTTCGGTTGTCCCTGTTCCATGAATGGTTATAGAAGGGGCTGGAAGCCCCTAATTATTACTTCTTAATATCGCCAGTGCATTGATATTCGATAGTCACAAGTGTTTGCATACAACCAGATGAAGAAGGTTGTGAACATTGAGAAGTGAATCCACCAAAAGGCTCGGCTCCTGAATATCCCCTAAGCGGCACAACGCGCTTTGGCTGCATTCATGCCTTGTTGTGGATCTACAACAGGACTTTCAAACATACCGTAAGAATAACTCATCCTAACTGTGCCGTCTGATTTGCTTCCACCAGTTGGAACGAGTTGTTTTTTTGTTGCACATCCAGAAATAATCAATGTTGAAGCAAGTAACAGCATTAAACTTTTGCGCATGTAAATAATCCCAAGAGATAATGGTTATGTATTGATTTAAAGCGTTTTTAGATTAATGCATTAACTTAGCAAAATTGGTAATGCTGCCAACTTACTGATTTAGTGTATGACGGTGATTTTAAGGTGCTTGCGTGGCTTCCATTTCCATCAGATGTCCTTCCTGCTCCGCTACTGAAGGCGTGGTGCGTAACGGCAAAAGCACTGCCGGAC
>NZ_MIIV01000211.1:0-2517 GCF_001743015.1 Shigella sp. FC1567 | reverse complement strand
AGGTGTTGGCGTGCTCTTCATGTTCAAAAGCATGCCATATCTGTGATACATCAGATTGTTTGTTTTCCGGGAACCATGCTGTCACGGCATCAGCCAGGGAGTGTTCTGGAGCGGAAATTGTGGCAGAATTTCCCATAGAGAAAAATATTCGAGGACCAGAATAATCTGGTCCGGTGGTTATTTGTTGTAGTGTACGCATGGTATGGCCAGACAGTGGATTACCTGCAACATTTACGAAGGCATTCTGAGCTAATCTCAGGACACTTTCCGGAAGTGTTGTCAGATTATTATTCATTAGCACAGCCCTGTTCATACTAAAAGGTAATTCCGGTAGTTGTTCTATAAAATTATTAGCCATAGCCAGCCCTTCAAGCTTATCTGGAAAGGGGGGAATGCTGTCTAATCTGTTTCCAGAAACTACCAGTAATTTTAGTTCCGGTGGCAATAGTGGCAGAATATGCAATCGGTTATTATGAACCCGTAAATGAGTTAGATTTTCAGGAAGCAATGGTAATTCTTTTATCTTGTTATCACCCGCATTAAGCTCTTCTAACGTCTCGGGTAAGGCAGGTAAGCTTTCCAGTTGATTAAATTGAGCATGTATTACCTTAAGCATTGGTGGTAAATCAGGGAGATGTGTTAATAGGTTTTTTCTTATTTCCAGTGTTGTTATCTGAGGCGGTAAATCTGGTAATGTTTTTAAATCTAACTCAGATAAATTTAATTCTGCCTCTTGATTTTGTAAACATATTTTCAGCCTATTGAAGGCGATATTGCGTTGCTCGCCTGGGGTACCGTTCTTTTCCCATTCACTCCAGGCTTTTAAATAAAATTCATTACAAGATGGAGTCAGTTCCATAGGTAAAGGAAATGGAGTTAACGAGTATATATTGTTTATTTGATGCATAATACCAGAACCGATTGCCTGTATATTGGTTGATTTAATCATTATAACTAAAATTTCTTATCAGCGATAAGAATTCTAGTGAAATAGAATATAGCTTATTAATTTTAAAACAGTTTGCTTTGTACCCTTTCTCCGGGTATTGCTTTCCCCCTAAGCCGTCTATGGGAAGGAGTCTGCTGTTATTCCTGAGAATGGTAATTCAGCCATAAAAAGGTATTTAAGGTCATTGCGTCTCTCCCTGTACTCGAATAATGGTGAAGAAAGCATGATGAATATATCACGATAACGTTCAGTACGTATCGAGGATAGATGGAGTTACTCCTCTCTGAAATAGAATTACTGCTCTATTTTTTTCTGTTTTCAGAAGTTATTAGTAACAAACCCTGATATATTTTTTTTGAAAATGGAGCTTAAACGAGTCTGAAATTAACTTCAGAAATCAGAATACCGTTGGCTTTGTTTTTCATTAATTCCGGCTTCATTTATCTTTGTCAACCATTGTATTTCTGTAGCTGTGAATTTCAACTTTTTCGTTCGGTTGGTAGCAGGTATTTGCAATTCGTATATGGCTGTTTTTGTTTATTAAAAACAGTACATCCATCTGTAGTAACAGTAGAAGATACTAATATAGTATTTGATACTTCAGGGATGATATTTTCTTGTTTTTTGGGAAGACAAGGGAATATAGTTTGTGTAAGCATATTACTTCCTTATGTTATATTTCGGTAAAAAATTTATTTTTTTACATTATAGTCGGCTAAATGAAGTTTACTGTAAAAAAACGATACTTTTTCGGGTGGCGCTTCCAATCAGTAGAATATGTGTTTTTCAATGAAGGAGCCGATGACTTTTCGTGGATTTCCACGGAACGCGAGAAGCAGATTGTTTTACGTGCCAGCCGCTTGATGCGGGTGCGGAGGGTCTGGTTGTTACGTTCAAGATATAGCATGTGCTGGATGAAGATCCCTTTTCTGGTCACCTGTTTATCTTTCGTGGCCGACGGGGTGACACTGTTAAAATGTAATGAACGCATCCCACACAATTAAACACGGAGTAGTATGATGGTTAAAAGGGTGAAACTGGCAGGTGTGGAGCCTCGCAGCTTTCCGGCATCATACTGCCCAATACGGGATGCATAAAGCGTCCTCAGACTGGAGACTCCACAAATGAAATATACACCGGTTGGCGTTGATATGGCAAAACATGTCATTCAGATTCACTTCATCAATGAGCACATGTCAGCGCCAGTGATATAAGACGGTAATGGGGATGCGGACGATTTCCTGGACTCTCAGAAGATGAAACATGTTTACTGAAGAACAAAAAATTTGCGCTATTGAGCTTTATTTCAAATATGGTAAGAAGCTTGAGGTGTACTGGCAATAGCGGACACCACCATTTGTTCTTTTTCTAAGCAGTCATCTGATAATATTTTATCCTGAAGGCTGCCGGGGAGATATTCCCCAGACGAGAGTTGAGGTAGCCTGAGTTTAACGGACACTCCTTCCTGGAATAGAATGGCATCAGAAGGAGCCAATAATGAGCAGAAAAACCCAACGTTACTCTACGGAGTTTAAAGCCGAAGCCGTCAAAACGGTTCCTGAAAATCA
>NZ_MIIV01000210.1:0-31934 GCF_001743015.1 Shigella sp. FC1567 | reverse complement strand
GATCGAGGTTCACAGTACTGCGCATACGATTACCGGGTCATACAGGAGCAGTCTGGTCTGAAAACATCAATGTCGCGTAAAGGTCACTGTTACGACAACGCTCCGATGGAAAGCTTCTGGGGAACGCTGAAAAATGAGAGCCTGAGCCACTATCGTTTTAATAACCGGGATGAAGCCATCTCAGTAATACGGGAATACATTGAGATTTTCTACAATCGTCAGCGTCGTCACTCTCGTCTGGGGAATATCTCCCCGGCAGCCTTCAGGGAAAAATATCATCAGATGGCTGCTTAAAAAAAGAACAAATGGTAGTGTCCGCTATTGCCAGTACACCTCACCCGTCGCGTGCCCGGCAGGCCAATTTTGTCAGAGACAATCAGATCAACTGCGTTGCTGCGCTCCAGCACACGAATATTCGGATGGTTCTGCGCCTTGCTCACCAGCGTGGATTGTACTTCTCTACCGGTGGCGTCGGCGGCATGAAGAATACGACGGTGACTATGTCCTCCTTCACGGGTCAGATGGTAGCTTTCTTCGCCATTCGGTTGAACGTGGGTATCAAACAAAACCCCCTGGTCAATTAACCATTGCACACAGGAACGAGCATTGCTGGCGACAAATTCAACTGCATGGCGATCGCAAATACCAGCCCCGGCAATCAATGTGTCTTCCACATGCGAGTCAATGCTGTCAGTTTCATCAAACACGGCGGCAATACCGCCCTGGGCATAAAATGTTGAACCTTCCGTTACCGGGCCTTTACTTAGAACGATGACCTGATGCTGGTCAGCCAGGCGTAGCGCCAGTGAAAGTCCGGCTGCGCCGCTACCAATAATCAACACGTCACATGAATGTTCAGGGAGAGTATTCATTTTCTTTGTTTAATTTACTAAACACAGTTTGGTCAGCATAGCATCATGTTGTGCGAATAAACACCTGCTATTTTAATATTTGTTACAGTTGCTAAACACGCTGATGCAGGGCGGCGAGAAAAAGAGAAGTTACTGGCTGGTGGAGGATTAGGTGGTGAAATAAAAAGGCCGTTGGGTTACTCTTCAGGCAGTTAAATGGGCATTTCTACACAGATAATGCGATGTTCAGATTCTGTAGACTTATAATGATAGATAATGATCCGTCTACAGCATGACAAACAAAAACAGATGCGTTACGGAACTTTACAAAAACGAGACACTCTAACCCTTTGCTTGCTCAAATTGCAGCTAATGGAGTGGCGTTTCGATAGCGCGTGGAAATTTGGTTTGGGGAGACTTTACCTCGGATGAGCGAGCAGTTAACGGACCAGGTCCTGGTTGAACGGGTCCAGAAGGGAGATCAGAAAGCCTTTAACTTACTGGTAGTGCGCTATCAGCATAAAGTGGCGAGTCTGGTTTCCCGCTATGTGCCGTCGGGTGATGTTCCCGATGTGGTACAAGAAGCTTTTATTAAAGCCTATCGTGCGCTGGATTCGTTCCGGGGAGATAGCGCTTTTTATACATGGCTGTATCGGATTGCTGTAAATACAGCGAAAAATTACCTGGTTGCTCAGGGGCGTCGTCCACCTTCCAGTGATGTGGATGCCATTGAAGCTGAAAACTTCGAAAGTGGCGGCGCGTTGAAAGAAATTTCGAACCCTGAGAACTTAATGTTGTCAGAAGAACTGAGACAGATAGTTTTCCGAACTATTGAGTCCCTCCCGGAAGATTTGCGCATGGCAATAACCTTGCGGGAGCTGGATGGCCTGAGCTATGAAGAGATAGCCGCTATCATGGATTGTCCGGTAGGTACGGTGCGTTCACGTATCTTCCGAGCGAGGGAAGCTATTGATAACAAAGTTCAACCGCTTATCAGGCGTTGACGATAGCGGGATACTGGATAAGGGTATTAGGCATGCAGAAAGAACAACTTTCCGCTTTAATGGATGGCGAAACGCTGGATAGTGAGCTGCTTAACGAACTGGCTCATAACCCAGAAATGCAGAAAACTTGGGAAAGCTATCACTTAATCCGTGACTCAATGCGGGGTGATACTCCCGAGGTGCTCCATTTCGATATCTCTTCACGCGTGATGGCCGCCATTGAAGAAGAGCCAGTACGTCAACCGGCGACATTGATCCCGGAAGCCCAGCCTGCGCCGCATCAATGGCAGAAAATGCCATTCTGGCAGAAAGTACGTCCGTGGGCGGCACAGCTTACCCAAATGGGCGTAGCAGCATGCGTATCGCTTGCAGTTATCGTTGGCGTCCAGCACTATAATGGACAATCTGAAACGTCCCAGCAGCCCGAAACGCCGGTATTTAATACACTGCCGATGATGGGTAAAGCCAGCCCGGTAAGCCTGGGAGTACCTTCTGAAGCGACCGCAAACAATGGTCAACAGCAGCAGGTACAGGAGCAGCGTCGTCGCATTAATGCAATGTTGCAGGATTACGAACTGCAACGCCGACTCCACTCTGAACAGCTTCAGTTTGAGCAGGCGCAAACCCAGCAAGCCGCTGTACAGGTGCCAGGAATTCAAACTTTAGGAACGCAATCGCAGTAATGAAGCAACTTTGGTTTGCCATGTCATTAGTGACAGGTAGCCTGTTATTCTCTGCTAACGCCTCGGCCACTCCCGCGTCCGGGGCGTTATTACAGCAGATGAACCTGGCCAGTCAGTCACTGAATTACGAGCTGTCATTCATCAGCATCAATAAACAGGGTGTTGAGTCTCTGCGTTATCGACATGCACGCCTCGATAACCGTCCTCTTGCACAATTGTTGCAAATGGATGGCCCGCGCCGGGAAGTGGTACAGCGCGGCGATGAAATCAGCTATTTTGAACCGGGACTTGAACCGTTCACGCTTAATGGCGATTACATTGTTGATTCTCTGCCATCGCTCATCTATACCGATTTCAAACGCCTTTCTCCTTACTACGACTTTATCTCCGTCGGGCGCACGCGTATTGCTGATCGTCTTTGCGAAGTCATTCGCGTGGTTGCCCGAGATGGTACACGCTACAGCTACATCGTGTGGATGGACACCGAATCGAAATTACCGATGCGGGTTGATCTCCTTGATCGCGATGGTGAAACGCTGGAACAATTTCGCGTGATTGCTTTTAACGTCAATCAGGATATCAGCAGCAGTATGCAGACGCTGGCGAAGGCAAATTTGCCGCCGTTGCTTTCTGTTCCTGTAGGTGAAAAAGCTAAATTCAGCTGGACGCCAACCTGGTTGCCACAGGGTTTTAGCGAAGTTTCCAGTAGTCGACGTCCGCTACCGACGATGGACAACATGCCTATCGAATCACGTCTCTATTCTGACGGATTATTCAGCTTCTCGGTAAACGTTAACCGCGCTACGCCATCGAGCACCGATCAGATGTTGCGCACCGGACGCAGAACCGTCAGTACAAGCGTACGTGATAACGCCGAAATCACCATTGTCGGTGAACTGCCGCCGCAAACGGCGAAACGCATTGCCGAGAATATTAAGTTCGGGGCAGCGCAATGATCAAAGAGTGGGCTACCGTCGTCTCCTGGCAAAACGGGCAGGCGCTGGTCAGTTGTGATGTTAAAGCTTCATGCAGCAGCTGCGCTTCACGCGCCGGTTGCGGTAGCCGCGTGTTGAATAAACTTGGCCCGCAAACCACGCATACCATTGTCGTACCCTGTGATGAACCGTTAGTGCCGGGGCAAAAAGTGGAATTGGGGATCGCCGAAGGCAGCCTGCTTAGCTCCGCATTACTGGTTTATATGTCGCCGCTGGTGGGATTATTCCTCATCGCTTCGCTATTTCAGCTACTCTTTGCTTCTGACGTCGCAGCATTATGTGGTGCGGTCCTCGGCGGTATTGGCGGGTTCCTGATTGCGCGCGGCTACTCGCGTAAGTTTGCTGCCCGGGCAGAATGGCAACCGATCATCTTAAGCGTGGCATTGCCGCCTGGCCTTGTGCGATTTGAAACATCTTCGGAAGACGCGAGCCAGTGATTTCACTGGCTTTGTTGCATTTTGCATAACAAATGCGAGGACGTTTCCAGATACCACAATCCATACGGTATGAACATTTCCTCGCCTCAATGTTGTAGTGTAGAATGCGGCGTTTCTATTAATACAGACGTTAAGCTCAGAACAGCGACTTCTAAAAGCCTGGTTAACCGGGCATTAAGGCACAATAATCATACTTTATGAAGAATATACGTAACTTTTCGATCATAGCTCACATTGACCACGGTAAATCGACGCTGTCTGACCGTATTATCCAGATCTGCGGTGGCCTGTCTGACCGTGAAATGGAGGCGCAGGTTCTCGATTCCATGGATCTTGAGCGTGAGCGTGGCATTACCATCAAAGCGCAAAGCGTGACGCTGGACTACAAAGCGTCTGACGGCGAAACCTATCAGCTTAACTTTATCGACACCCCGGGCCACGTAGACTTCTCCTATGAAGTTTCCCGTTCGCTGGCTGCCTGTGAAGGTGCATTGCTGGTGGTCGACGCCGGGCAGGGCGTGGAAGCGCAAACCCTGGCAAACTGCTACACCGCCATGGAAATGGATCTCGAAGTGGTGCCAGTACTGAACAAGATTGACCTGCCGGCAGCCGATCCTGAACGCGTGGCGGAAGAAATTGAAGATATCGTCGGCATCGACGCCACTGACGCGGTGCGCTGTTCAGCGAAAACCGGCGTTGGCGTGCAGGACGTTCTCGAACGTCTGGTGCGCGACATTCCGCCGCCGGAAGGCGATCCGGAAGGCCCGTTGCAGGCACTAATTATCGACTCATGGTTCGACAACTACCTGGGCGTTGTTTCACTTATCCGTATTAAAAACGGCACCCTGCGTAAGGGCGACAAAGTGAAAGTCATGAGTACCGGGCAGACCTATAACGCCGACCGTCTGGGCATCTTCACGCCGAAACAGGTTGACCGCACTGAACTGAAATGTGGCGAAGTAGGCTGGCTGGTATGTGCGATTAAAGATATCCACGGCGCTCCAGTCGGCGATACCTTAACGCTGGCGCGTAATCCGGCAGAAAAGGCGCTGCCTGGCTTTAAGAAAGTCAAACCGCAGGTATACGCCGGTCTGTTCCCGGTAAGTTCCGACGACTATGAAGCCTTCCGTGACGCGCTGGGTAAACTCAGCCTGAATGATGCCTCACTGTTCTATGAGCCGGAAAGCTCCAGCGCGCTGGGCTTTGGTTTCCGCTGCGGCTTCCTTGGCCTGCTGCACATGGAGATCATCCAGGAACGTCTGGAACGTGAATACGATCTGGATCTGATCACCACTGCGCCGACCGTAGTGTATGAAGTTGAAACCACGTCAAGGGAAGTTATCTACGTCGACAGCCCATCCAAGCTGCCTGCGGTAAATAACATTTACGAACTGCGCGAGCCGATTGCAGAGTGTCACATGCTGCTGCCGCAGGCATATCTCGGCAACGTTATTACGCTGTGCGTAGAAAAACGCGGCGTGCAGACCAATATGGTTTACCACGGTAATCAGGTGGCGCTGACGTACGAGATCCCGATGGCGGAAGTGGTGCTCGACTTCTTCGATCGCCTGAAATCTACCTCGCGTGGTTATGCGTCTCTGGATTACAACTTCAAACGCTTCCAGGCGTCCGACATGGTACGTGTAGACGTATTAATCAACGGTGAACGTGTTGATGCGTTGGCGCTGATCACCCACCGTGATAATTCGCAAAACCGCGGTCGCGAGTTGGTGGAGAAGATGAAAGATCTGATCCCACGCCAGCAGTTTGATATCGCCATTCAGGCAGCGATTGGTACGCACATTATTGCGCGATCCACCGTGAAACAGCTGCGTAAAAACGTACTGGCTAAATGTTATGGCGGCGATATCAGCCGTAAGAAAAAGCTGCTGCAGAAGCAGAAAGAAGGTAAGAAACGCATGAAGCAGATCGGTAACGTCGAGCTGCCGCAGGAAGCGTTCCTCGCCATTCTGCACGTCGGCAAAGACAACAAATAACCCTTAGGAGTTGGCATGGCGAATATGTTTGCCCTGATTCTGGTGATTGCCACACTGGTGACGGGCATTTTATGGTGCGTGGATAAATTCTTTTTCGCACCTAAACGGCGGGAACGTCAGGCAGCGGCGCAGGCGGCTGCCGGTGACTCACTGGATAAAGCAACCCTGAAAAAGGTTGCGCCGAAGCCTGGCTGGCTGGAAACCGGTGCTTCTGTTTTTCCGGTGCTGGCTATCGTATTGATTGTACGTTCGTTTATTTATGAACCGTTCCAGATCCCGTCAGGTTCGATGATGCCGACTCTGTTAATCGGTGATTTTATTCTGGTAGAGAAGTTTGCTTATGGCATTAAAGATCCTATCTACCAGAAAACGCTGATCGAAACCGGTCATCCGAAACGCGGCGATATCGTGGTCTTTAAATATCCGGAAGATCCAAAGCTTGATTACATCAAGCGCGCGGTGGGTTTACCGGGCGATAAAGTCACTTACGATCCGGTCTCAAAAGAGCTGACGATTCAACCGGGATGCAGTTCCGGCCAGGCGTGTGAAAACGCGCTACCGGTCACCTACTCCAACGTGGAACCGAGCGATTTCGTTCAGACCTTCTCACGCCGTAATGGTGGGGAAGCGACCAGCGGATTCTTTGAAGTGCCGAAAAACGAAACCAAAGAAAATGGAATTCGTCTTTCCGAGCGTAAAGAGACATTGGGTGATGTGACGCACCGAATTCTGACAGTGCCGATTGCGCAGGACCAGGTGGGGATGTATTACCAACAGCCAGGGCAACAACTGGCAACCTGGATTGTTCCGCCGGGACAATACTTCATGATGGGCGACAACCGCGACAACAGCGCGGACAGCCGTTACTGGGGTTTTGTGCCTGAAGCGAATCTGGTCGGTCGGGCAACGGCTATCTGGATGAGTTTCGATAAGCAAGAAGGCGAATGGCCGACAGGTGTGCGCTTAAGTCGCATTGGCGGCATCCATTAATAGCCCATCTTCGTTCACGTGCGCCGTTATGGCGACAACGTGAATTATTTATGAGATAAATCTCCCGTGGCTAACGACATCCCCCGTCGTTGTGTATAGAATATTCCCCCGAAGTTTAAGGTTGGCACCTCCAGGTTGCCACGGCACACGAAACAGCGTTGGTCCCCATATACCGGTAAACTGAAACTGCAGCGAAGCAGTTAGCAGAGCCATGTATATCAGGTCTGTTTCGTGTGCTGAATTGTTGACGCATTTATTTATTGGTATCGCATGAACCCCATCGTAATTAATCGGCTTCAACGGAAGCTGGGCTACACTTTTAATCATCAGGAACTGTTGCAGCAGGCATTAACTCATCGTAGTGCCAGCAGCAAACATAACGAGCGTTTAGAATTTTTAGGCGACTCTATTCTGAGCTACGTTATCGCCAATGCGCTTTATCACCGTTTCCCTCGTGTGGATGAAGGCGATATGAGCCGGATGCGCGCCACGCTGGTCCGTGGCAATACGCTGGCGGAACTGGCGCGCGAATTTGAGTTAGGCGAGTGCTTACGTTTAGGGCCTGGTGAACTTAAAAGCGGTGGATTTCGTCGTGAGTCAATTCTCGCCGATACCGTCGAAGCATTAATTGGTGGCGTATTCCTCGACAGTGATATTCAAACCGTCGAGAAATTAATCCTCAACTGGTATCAAACTCGTTTGGACGAAATTAGCCCAGGCGATAAACAAAAAGATCCGAAAACGCGCTTGCAAGAATATTTGCAGGGTCGCCATCTGCCGCTGCCGACTTATCTGGTAGTCCAGGTACGTGGCGAAGCGCACGATCAGGAATTTACTATCCACTGCCAGGTCAGCGGCCTGAGTGAACCGGTGGTTGGCACAGGTTCAAGCCGTCGTAAGGCTGAGCAGGCTGCCGCCGAACAGGCGTTGAAAAAACTGGAGCTGGAATGAGCATCGATAAAAGTTACTGCGGATTTATTGCCATCGTCGGACGTCGAACGTTGGCAAATCCACATTGTTGAACAAACTGCTGGGGCAGAAGATCTCCATCACCTCCCGCAAAGCGCAAACAACTCGTCACCGCATTGTGGGGATCCATACTGAAGGCGCGTATCAGGCGATCTACGTTGATACCCCTGGCCTGCATATGGAAGAAAAACGCGCTATTAACCGCCTGATGAACAAAGCGGCGAGCAGCTCTATTGGCGACGTTGAGCTGGTGATTTTTGTCGTTGAAGGCACCCGCTGGACGCCGGACGACGAAATGGTGCTCAACAAACTGCGCGATGGCAAAGCGCCGGTGATCCTCGCGGTGAACAAAGTGGATAACGTGCAGGAAAAAGCCGATCTGCTGCCGCACTTACAGTTCCTGGCAAGTCAGATGAACTTCCTCGATATCGTGCCGATCTCTGCTGAAACCGGGCTGAATGTCGACACTATCGCAGCAATCGTGCGTAAGCATCTGCCTGAAGCGACCCATCACTTCCCGGAAGATTACATCACCGATCGCTCACAGCGTTTTATGGCGTCTGAAATCATCCGCGAAAAACTGATGCGTTTCCTCGGCGCTGAACTGCCGTACTCCGTGACCGTGGAGATCGAACGTTTCGTCTCTAACGAACGCGGTGGTTATGACATCAATGGTTTGATTCTCGTTGAGCGTGAAGGGCAGAAGAAGATGGTTATTGGCAACAAAGGGGCCAAGATCAAAACCATCGGGATTGAAGCGCGTAAAGACATGCAGGAAATGTTCGAAGCGCCTGTCCACCTTGAACTGTGGGTAAAAGTGAAATCCGGTTGGGCCGACGACGAACGCGCACTGCGCAGTCTCGGTTACGTTGACGATCTTTAAGAGTCACTCCGATGGAAGGCTGGCAGCGCGCATTTGTCCTGCATAGTCGCCCGTGGAGCGAAACCAGCCTGATGCTGGACGTCTTCACGGAGGAATCGGGTCGCGTGCGTCTGGTTGCCAAAGGCGCACGCTCTAAACGCTCTACTCTGAAAGGTGCATTACAGCCTTTCACCCCTCTCTTGCTACGTTTCGGCGGGCGTGGCGAAGTCAAAACGCTGCGCAGTGCTGAAGCTGTCTCGCTGGCGCTGCCATTAAGCGGTATCACGCTTTACAGCGGTCTGTACATCAACGAACTTCTCTCCCGCGTACTGGAATACGAGACGCGCTTCTCTGAACTCTTTTTCGATTATTTGCACTGCATTCAGTCTCTTGCAGGTGCCACTGGTACGCCAGAACCCGCGCTGCGCCGCTTTGAACTGGCACTGCTCGGGCATCTGGGCTATGGCGTCAATTTTACCTATTGCGCGGGTAGCGGCGAGCCGGTAGATGACACCATGACGTATCGTTATCGCGAAGAAAAAGGGTTTATCGCAAGCGTCGTTATCGACAATAAAACGTTCACCGGAAGGCAGTTAAAAGCGTTAAACGCGCGGGAATTTCCTGACGCAGACACACTACGCGCCGCGAAACGCTTTACCCGCATGGCGCTTAAGCCGTATCTTGGCGGTAAACCATTAAAGAGCAGGGAACTGTTCCGGCAGTTTATGCCTAAGCGAACGGTGAAAACACATTATGAATGATGAGGATTGTCATGGCTGAATTACTGTTAGGCGTCAACATTGACCATATTGCAACGCTGCGTAACGCACGCGGTACTGCTTACCCGGATCCGGTGCAGGCGGCGTTTATTGCCGAGCAGGCGGGAGCGGACGGCATTACCGTGCATTTACGTGAAGATCGCCGCCACATTACTGACCGCGATGTGCGCATCCTGCGGCAGACGCTGGATACCCGAATGAATCTGGAGATGGCAGTGACCGAAGAGATGCTGGCGATCGCCGTTGAGACGAAGCCACATTTTTGCTGCCTGGTACCGGAAAAGCGTCAGGAAGTAACAACCGAAGGCGGCCTGGACGTTGCAGGGCAGCGTGAAAAAATGCGCGATGCCTGCAAACGTCTGACAGATGCCGGGATTCAGGTTTCTCTCTTTATCGACGCCGATGAAGAGCAGATCAAAGCTGCGGCAGAGGTTGGCGCACCGTTTATCGAGATCCACACCGGTTGCTATGCTGATGCCAAAACTGACGCCGAACAGGCGCAAGAGCTGGTGCGTATCGCCAAAGCCGCGACCTTTGCCGCTAGTCTCGGTCTGAAAGTTAACGCCGGACACGGTCTGACCTATCACAACGTGAAAGCCATTGCCGCCATCCCTGAGATGCATGAACTGAATATCGGTCATGCCATTATTGGCCGTGCAGTGATGACCGGACTGAAAGATGCGGTGGCAGAAATGAAGCGTCTGATGCTGGAAGCGCGTGGCTAATGGCAATATTAGGTTTAGGCACGGATATCGTAGAGATCGCTCGCATAGAAGCAGTGATCGCCCGATCCGGTGAGCGCCTGGCACGCCGCGTATTAAGCGATAACGAATGGGCAATCTGGAAAACGCACCACCAGCCGGTGCGTTTTCTGGCGAAGCGTTTTGCTGTGAAAGAAGCCGCAGCAAAAGCGTTTGGCACCGGGATCCGCAATGGTCTGGCGTTTAATCAATTTGAAGTATTCAATGATGAGCTCGGCAAACCACGGCTACGGCTATGGGGTGAGGCATTAAAACTGGCGGAAAAGCTCGGCGTTGTAAATATGCATGTAACGCTGGCAGATGAACGCCACTATGCTTGTGCCACGGTAATTATTGAAAGTTAAAATAATACCGTTCTCTTTAAAAAGTAAAACCCCCGAACTGGTAAGGAACGGGGGTTTTACTTTTTAACTTTAATTTTGTGCAGCATGCACCCTCAACAACAGCGATTATGGATCAGTGTACTTATCTTTTACAAGCAACTTGCAATCTTTAGCATAAAAACTCGAGCCTTTACGAAGAAAGCAATATTGATGGAAAGATTAACGTGACCGCCAATTCGTAAGTACATTAAAATTGGCTTCGTTATTGAAGATTTTGCTGTGCTTTACACCATGCCACAGAATTCCCCCATTGAAACGAGTGGTGTCGTCAAAGCTCTGGTGTGGAGTGCAGCATGCACCCTCAATAACTCGCACGTTCAGTTTTGGGGAGATGTAAGGGCTAATCTGAACGGCTGCATTCCTTGTTTAAGGAAAAACGAATGACTGATTGCCGATACCTGATTAAACGGGTCATCAAAATCATCATTGCTGTTTTACAGCTGATCCTTCTGTTCTTATAACACAAGGAAACGTACTTAAGGTGCGTCCGGTGAACCAATCGGACGCGCCTTTAATAACTATAAATAAGTGTCTTGGCAGATACTATATAAATTAACTTAGTGAATGATTATGCTAATGTCATCAATTAAATAAATATAATGGCGTTAAGGCTTCCCAGTAATATAATTAATACTCTACTTCCAGAGTAGAATATTAAATTTTATCCGCGTGGTGCATCAGCACAAATTTATCCCACAACTGTTCTTCTGTCTCGACATGCGCCGGATCTTTCACAATAGTATTGGGGATCGGGCACACCTTCTGGCAGGTTGGTGTCTCGTAGTGCCCTACGCATTCGGTACACTTATCGCTGTTAATCTCGTAGATATGATCTCCCATTGAAATCGCCTCATTCGGGCATTCGGGTTCACACATATCACAATTGATGCATTTTTTAGTGATTAACAACGCCATAAGGAAACTCTCAAAACAACACAAACCGGGCGGGCATTATACGCGCATTCTTTACTCAGACCAGTTTTTTCACCAGCGCTTCACTATGACGAATACGTTCTGGTGCCAGTTCCAGATCCTGCTGAATCAGCGCAATGAACAGCAAATCCGTTAACATTCCCTGAGCGTGACAAGCAGAGATTGAAGCACTGTTTG
Source organism: Shigella sp. FC1567 (assembly GCF_001743015.1). Taxonomy (NCBI): domain Bacteria; kingdom Pseudomonadati; phylum Pseudomonadota; class Gammaproteobacteria; order Enterobacterales; family Enterobacteriaceae; genus Shigella; species Shigella sp. FC1567. The sequence continues at coordinate 20,113 of NZ_MIIV01000210.1, read as the reverse complement.
TCGCTTGTTCTTCGGCAATGGTATACAGGCAATGAGAAGCACGCTGTTGCAGGGCATTCGGAGTAAAGCCGGTAATCGCCAGCACTTTTCCGCCCACTCGCAGCATCTCATCTGCCGCCAGGTTTAACTCGCGTCGTACACCGGTGTAGGAAATGGCTAATAACAGATCGTCAGGGGACGACGCCTGTACTGTTGCGAGTAGCGCATGCATATCGCGCACTGCGGCAGCATTGAAGCCAATCTTCATCAGCTTCCAGGCAAAGTTTTGCGCCACCAGACCCGAAGCGCCAATACCGGTCAGAATTATCCGCCGCGCAGAGCGCAACATTGTTACGCATTCATGCAGTTTCTCTTCACTATTAACGTTTAGCGTTGCGTACATAGCGGCAGTATTTTCTTTAATCAGTTTTTCGCCGACCAGCCGTAACGGATCATCACCGCGGATTTGGTTATGAATGGGCACGGAGGGCGATTCCGGCTGGCTTGCCAGCGCTTCACTCAACGCCAACTTAAGCGCCGGAAAACCTTTATAGCCGAGTTTTTGCGCGAACTTCACGACGCTGGACTGACTGACTCCGGCTTCGTTGGCCAGTTGCTGAGAGCTTAAATGGCGCGCCGTATCAGGTTGTAGCAGCAGATAATCCGCCAGTTTTTTATCACTCTGGGCAAGCCCCTGGTAACGCTGACGGATACGAAGTAAGCCGTTCATATCTTTCCTCGCGATGAAATAGTGGCGACAACAGGCAATATGAGACACACGCGAGTGAATTTTATATTCCATTGCCGCTAATTGCCATGAATTAAAAATTCCAGTTAGCCATGATGCGGTCGATTGTTGCCGGAAAAGTGATGATCTATCTGTTAGGCTATGTAGTAGCGAAAATTAATCAGGATGTTTCAGTCCAGAGGAGTATGGTTTGGCAACTCACGAGCGTCGTGTGGTGTTTTTTGACTTAGATGGAACATTGCATCAGCAGGATATGTTCGGCAGTTTTCTGCGCTATTTACTACGTCGCCAACCGCTGAATGCGTTACTTGTCCTGCCGTTGTTACCGATTATAGCCATTGCGTTATTGATAAAAGGTCGTGCGGCACGCTGGCCGATGAGTCTGCTTCTGTGGGGGTGCACTTTTGGTCACAGCGAAGCACGTTTACAGACGTTGCAGGCCGATTTCGTGCGCTGGTTTCGCGACAATGTTACCGCCTTTCCGCTGGTTCAGGAGCGATTAACCACCTACCTGTTAAGTTCCGATGCTGATATCTGGTTGATTACCGGCTCTCCGCAGCCGCTGGTTGAAGCGGTTTATTTCGATAAGCCCTGGCTGCCGCGGGTTAATCTTATCGCCAGCCAAATTCAGCGTGGCTATGGTGGTTGGGTATTGACGATGCGTTGTCTGGGACATGAAAAGGTCGCACAACTGGAGCGCAAAATCGGCACTCCGCTGCGGCTGTACAGTGGCTATAGCGACAGTAATCAGGACAATCCGCTGCTTTATTTCTGTCAGCATCGTTGGCGAGTAACCCCGCGCGGTGAACTCCAGCAACTGGAATAGAGTAAAGCATAGCGTCCGTGTATAATGCGCCGCGCTTTTATAACCGGAGTTTTCTTTTTGTCTGAAGTCGAATTTAGCCACGAATACTGGATGCGTCACGCGCTGACGCTGGCGAAACGTGCCTGGGATGAGCGGGAAGTGCCGGTCGGCGCGGTATTAGTGCATAACAATCGGGTAATCGGCGAAGGTTGGAACCGCCCGATTGGTCGCCATGATCCCACCGCACATGCAGAAATCATGGCCCTGCGGCAGGGTGGTCTGGTGATGCAAAATTATCGTCTGATCGACGCCACGTTGTATGTCACGCTTGAACCATGTGTAATGTGTGCCGGAGCGATGATCCACAGTCGCATTGGTCGCGTGGTCTTTGGTGCGCGTGACGCGAAAACTGGCGCTGCGGGATCTTTAATGGATGTGCTGCATCATCCGGGTATGAATCACCGAGTGGAAATTACGGAAGGAATACTGGCGGATGAGTGCGCGGCGTTGCTCAGTGACTTCTTTCGCATGCGCCGCCAGGAAATTAAAGCGCAGAAAAAAGCGCAATCCTCGACGGATTAATTTTGTTTCTCTTCACTCCCTTTCCTGGAAAACAGCAGAGAGGGAGAATGGGTCAAATAGTTTGATGACGACTGGGAAAGAAACGAGAGAAAAGGAAATTTCTCTTTGCCCAACTCCGTAGGCGATACCGCCGGATAATCCTGCGCCAGTTGCATCGCCGCTTCTGTAGCCTGCTTCTCTTTCTCTTGCAGATAACCCACCAGGCTAATTTGATACTTACGAATATTTTCGACATAAGCGTAGGCTTCATGTCCACGAGCGTAGCCGTAAGTCAGCTTGCTGTAATAGGGTTTCTGGCTAAGTAAAGGCAGACGCTGTTTTACGTCAGCCCAACTGTCAGGATTCCCTTTGGTTTTTGCCGTCAGGGCGCGGGCATCCAGCATATGCGCATAGCCCATATTGTACGCAGCGAGGGCAAACCAGATCCGCTCGTTCTCCGGCACACTTTCCGGCACTTTACTCATCATATCCTGCAAATAACGCACGCCACCGCTGATGCTCTGTTCGGCATCGGTACGATCCGTAATGCCGAGGCTTTGCGCGGTATTTTTGGTTAACATCATCATGCCGCGCACACCCGTCGGTGAAGTGGCCTGTGCATCCCAGTGCGATTCCTGATAAGCAATAGCGGCCAGCAAACGCCAGTCAATTTCTTCGGCGTATTTCTCAAACAGGGGCTTTAACTGCGGCAGTACCGCATCGACGGCGCGTAAAAATGTGCGCGTATCGACGTAATCAAAATCATCGCCATGCCCCAGGTATTTCTCTTCAATGCGTGCCAGCGTACCGTCTTCATTCATTTCGTTGAAGAAGTCGAGCAGGGCGGCGGAAAGGGTATTATCGCCATCTAACGGGCTAAACCAAGTCACCGGTTGTTCATCGGTGATATCGAGCGCTACGGCGAGCTCCGGGTGAACGCGCTGAAACAGGCTGATGGCGACAGAATCAGCAATGGTGTAATCGAGTTTTCCTTCGATGACATCTTCCATTAATTCCGCAGAGCCTTTTTTGTCGTCTACCTTCCAGCTTAATTCCGGGAATTTTGTTTCTTTCAGGGTCTGGAGATCGTTAACCACCACATGACCCGGTGCAACGGTGAGTTGCTCCGCCGTCAGGTTGCACAGCGTACGTGGGCGATACTGACCCACTTTATAAACCAGTTGTTGTGACACGGAATAATAGGTAGGGCCAGGCTGATAATTTTTTACCCGCTCACTGTTATAGACCAGTCCTGCCGCCAGCAGGTCGGCGTTACCATTATCAAGGTCGTCAAACAGCTGGCTGATATTCTGCCGCACGGTCACTTTCAGTTTTACGCCGAGGTAATCGGCAAACTGTTTCGCCAGTTCGTAATCCAGGCCAAAAGGTTTCCCGTTGATTTCGTTATAAGTCAGGGGAGTATGAATGGTGCTCACACGCAACTCTCCCCGCGCTTGAATGGCGGCGATACGGTTGTCGGCTTTACCAAACCAGGGAATGGATGGCCAGAGAGCGACCGCGAGCAGCAGTGCCAGAATGCCGATGAACAGATAATTAATCTTTAATTTTTTCAATTAGTTAATTCTCTGTGTCGTGCGCGTCCCAGCTTGAAAAAACGTAATAATAGTGAAAGGTTTACTCATAAATGAGCGGCATTTTGCGTAAACCTGCGCCAGATGGCAACTTATTACAGCCATTGGCGGCACGCGTTGCTAATTCACGATGGTGATTTTATTTCCACGCAAACGGTTTCGTCAGCGCATCAGATTCTTTATAATGACGCCCGTTTCCCCCCCCCTTGGGTACACCGAAAGCTTAGAAGACGAGAGACTTATGATGGAAATTCTGCGTGGTTCGCCTGCACTGTCGGCATTCCGAATCAACAAACTGCTGGCACGTTTTCAGGCTGCCAGGCTCCCGGTTCACAATATTTACGCCGAGTATGTCCATTTTGCTGACCTCAATGCGCCGTTAAACGATGATGAGCACGCACAACTTGAACGCCTGCTGAAATATGGTCCGGCACTCGCCAGCCACGCCCCGCAAGGCAAACTCCTGCTGGTGACCCCGCGTCCTGGCACCATCTCTCCCTGGTCTTCGAAAGCGACCGATATTGCCCATAACTGCGGGCTACAACAGGTAAACCGCCTTGAGCGCGGCGTTGCTTACTATATAGAAGCCGGTACGCTGACCAATGAACAATGGCAGCAGGTTACCGCTGAACTGCACGACCGCATGATGGAAACTGTCTTTTTTGATTTAGATGATGCAGAGCAGTTGTTTGCCCACCATCAACCGACTCCGGTCACAAGCGTTGATTTGCTGGGGCAGGGCCGTCAGGCGCTGATCGACGCTAACCTGCGTCTTGGCCTGGCTCTGGCGGAAGATGAAATTGACTATCTGCAGGATGCTTTCACAAAGCTTGGTCGTAACCCGAACGACATCGAGCTGTATATGTTCGCTCAGGCGAACTCTGAGCACTGCCGCCACAAAATTTTTAACGCCGACTGGATTATCGACGGTGAACAACAGCCGAAATCGCTGTTCAGGATGATCAAAAATACTTTCGAAACCACGCCAGATCACGTTCTCTCTGCTTATAAAGATAACGCCGCCGTAATGGAAGGTTCTGAAGTGGGCCGCTACTTTGCTGACCACGAAACGGGCCGCTATGATTTCCATCAGGAACCGGCGCATATTCTGATGAAAGTCGAAACTCACAACCACCCGACGGCGATTTCTCCGTGGCCGGGCGCGGCGACCGGTTCCGGCGGTGAAATCCGCGATGAAGGTGCCACCGGGCGCGGCGCGAAGCCGAAAGCGGGTTTGGTTGGTTTCTCCGTTTCCAACCTGCGAATTCTTGGCTTCGAACAGCCGTGGGAAGAAGATTTCGGTAAGCCTGAGCGCATTGTCACCGCGCTGGACATCATGACCGAAGGCCCGCTGGGCGGTGCGGCGTTTAACAACGAATTTGGTCGTCCGGCACTGAACGGCTACTTCCGTACTTATGAAGAAAAAGTGAACAGCCACAACGGCGAAGAGCTGCGCGGTTATCACAAACCGATCATGCTGGCGGGCGGGATCGGCAACATTCGCGCCGATCACGTACAAAAAGGCGAGATCAACGTTGGCGCGAAGCTGGTCGTTCTCGGCGGCCCGGCAATGAACATCGGTCTTGGCGGCGGCGCGGCGTCTTCCATGGCGTCTGGTCAGTCTGATGCCGACCTCGACTTTGCTTCCGTACAGCGCGACAACCCGGAGATGGAGCGTCGCTGCCAGGAAGTGATTGACCGTTGCTGGCAGCTTGGTGATGCCAACCCAATACTGTTTATCCACGACGTTGGCGCAGGCGGTCTTTCTAACGCTATGCCGGAACTGGTGAGCGACGGCGGGCGTGGCGGTAAATTTGAACTGCGCGACATTCTGAGCGACGAGCCAGGCATGAGCCCGCTGGAAATCTGGTGTAACGAATCCCAGGAACGCTACGTGCTGGCGGTTGCTGCCGATCAATTACCGCTGTTTGACGAACTGTGTAAGCGTGAGCGCGCACCCTACGCGGTGATTGGTGAAGCGACCGAAGAACTGCATCTTTCTCTACACGATCGTCATTTTGATAATCAGCCGATCGATCTGCCGCTGGACGTCCTGCTTGGTAAAACGCCGAAGATGACCCGCGATGTACAAACGCTGAAAGCGAAGGGCGATGCGCTGGTCCGTGAAGGGATCACCATTGCAGACGCGGTGAAACGCATACTGCATCTGCCGACCGTGGCGGAGAAAACTTTCCTGGTGACCATCGGTGACCGCAGCGTAACTGGCATGGTAGCGCGCGATCAGATGGTGGGTCCGTGGCAGGTGCCGGTCGCTAACTGCGCGGTCACTACCGCCAGCCTCGACAGCTACTACGGTGAAGCGATGGCGATTGGCGAGCGTGCGCCGGTTGCGCTGCTGGATTTCGCCGCCTCTGCCCGTCTGGCGGTCGGTGAAGCGTTAACCAATATTGCCGCAACACAGATTGGCGATATCAAACGCATTAAACTTTCCGCCAACTGGATGGCGGCGGCAGGCCACCCTGGTGAAGATGCGGGCCTGTATGAAGCCGTTAAAGCCGTGGGCGAAGAGCTTTGTCCGGCGCTGGGCCTGACGATCCCGGTGGGTAAAGACTCTATGTCGATGAAAACCCGCTGGCAGGAAGGTAACGAAGAGCGCGAAATGACGTCGCCGCTGTCGCTGGTGATTTCTGCATTTGCCCGCGTGGAAGATGTGCGTCACACCATCACGCCACAGCTTTCTACCGAAGATAACGCACTATTGCTGATTGATTTGGGCAAAGGCAATAACGCGCTGGGCGCAACGGCGCTGGCGCAGGTTTATCGTCAGCTTGGCGACAAACCGGCAGATGTACGCGACGTCGCGCAACTGAAAGGCTTCTATGACGCGATTCAGGCGCTGGTTGCACAGCGTAAGCTGCTCGCATACCACGACCGCTCTGATGGCGGCCTGCTGGTAACGCTGGCGGAAATGGCCTTTGCTGGTCATTGCGGCATTAACGCGGATATTGCCTCTCTGGGCGACGATCGCCTGGCGGCGTTGTTTAACGAAGAACTGGGTGCGGTGATTCAGGTTCGTGCCGCTGACCGTGAAGCGGTCGAGTCCGTACTGGCACAGCATGGGCTTGCTGATTGTGTCCATTATGTAGGGCAGGCGGTTTCCGGTGACCGTTTTGTGATTACCGCCAACGGGCAGACTGTATTCAGCGAAAGCCGCACCACGTTGCGTGTCTGGTGGGCAGAAACTACCTGGCAGATGCAGCGCCTGCGTGACAACCCGGAGTGTGCCGATCAGGAGCATCAGGCGAAATCTAACGACGCCGATCCGGGCCTGAATGTAAAACTGTCGTTCGATATCAACGAAGATGTGGCAGCACCGTATATTGCCACTGGCGCACGTCCGAAAGTTGCCGTACTGCGTGAGCAGGGCGTGAACTCGCATGTTGAAATGGCGGCAGCTTTCCACCGTGCAGGCTTTGATGCTATCGACGTGCATATGAGTGACCTGCTGACCGGACGCACGGGCCTGGAAGATTTCCACGCCCTGGTCGCGTGCGGTGGTTTCTCCTACGGTGATGTGCTGGGTGCCGGTGAAGGTTGGGCGAAGTCAATCCTGTTCAATGACCGTGTACGCGATGAGTTTGCAACCTTCTTCCACCGTCCGCAAACGCTGGCGCTGGGGGTATGTAACGGTTGCCAGATGATGTCTAACCTGCGCGAACTGATCCCAGGTAGTGAGTTGTGGCCACGTTTTGTGCGCAATACCTCCGATCGCTTTGAAGCGCGTTTCAGCCTGGTTGAAGTAACCCAAAGCCCGTCTCTGTTGTTGCAGGGGATGGTGGGCTCGCAAATGCCGATTGCTGTCTCTCATGGTGAAGGGCGCGTGGAAGTGCGTGATGCGGCGCATCTGGCGGCACTGGAAAGCAAAGGGCTGGTGGCACTGCGCTATGTCGATAACTTCGGCAAAGTCACTGAAACCTACCCGGCTAACCCGAACGGTTCACCGAACGGTATTACGGCAGTCACGACTGAAAGTGGTCGAGTCACCATTATGATGCCGCACCCGGAACGTGTTTTCCGTACTGTCAGCAACTCCTGGCATCCGGAAAACTGGGGCGAGGATGGCCCATGGATGCGCATTTTCCGCAATGCGCGTAAGCAGTTGGGGTAATTCATCAGTTCATTGGTTTTGCAGCCCGGATGCGGCATTAAGCACCAACCACTATCATAAGCTCCCAACTCCGGGAGCTTTTTTGTGTCTGTAAATCACGACAATGGGTGGTTTACCGTGTCGCTTTCTGGCGACACTTAAGTGATTGATTTTATTGTAATCTAATAAGTTTATCTTAAGCTGTCTCTTTTTAGCGACACAGTGGCTGATTTACATTCAAATAGCGAAGAAGCCATAAATCCCTCAAAGCAACGTATAATCAGTACGTTACCAAACTATTTTCTTTATTGGCACAGTTACTGCATAATAGTAAGCAGTGGCTCATTCACCGACTTATGTCAGCCCCTTCGGGACGTGCTACATAAAATTCGAATGACGCACAACAAGGTGCCTGCCGTCCAACTTCTGATATCAGCGTAGCTATATCAACCATCGGGCGAAACGTCGAGTTAGGCACCGCCTTATTCCATAACAAAGCCGGGTAATTCCCGGCTTTGTTGTATCTGAACTTCCCCTCGGTTAGCATCAGGCTATTCGCGTCTGACGAGAGTAACACCTTGAAACGCTGGCCCGTTTTTCCCCGCTCATTACGACAACTGGTAATGCTGGCATTTTTGCTAATTCTACTACCCCTGTTGGTGCTGGCATGGCAAGCCTGGCAAAGCCTGAATGCGCTTAGCGATCAGGCGGCGCTGGTTAACCGCACTACGCTTATTGATGCCCGGCGTAGTGAAGCGATGACCAACGCGGCGCTGGAGATGGAGCGTAGCTACCGTCAGTATTGCGTGCTGGACGACCCTACGCTTGCGAAGGTTTATCAAAGCCAGCGCAAGCGTTACAGCGAAATGCTCGATGCCCACGCAGGCGTACTGCCAGACGATAAACTTTACCAGGCATTGCGTCAGGATTTGAACAATCTGGCCCAACTTCAGTGTAACAACAGTGGTCCCGATGCTGCCGCCGCCGCGCGTCTTGAAGCCTTTGCCAGTGCCAATACCGAAATGGTGCAGGCCACGCGCACAGTGGTGTTCTCTCGTGGGCAGCAACTTCAGCGTGAAATCGCCGAACGTGGGCAATATTTTGGTTGGCAATCGCTGGTGCTATTTCTGGTGAGTCTGGTGATGGTGCTACTTTTCACGCGGATGATTATCGGGCCGGTGAAAAATATCGAGCGCATGATCAACCGTCTGGGGGAAGGGCGTTCTCTGGGCAATAGCGTTTCGTTCAGTGGACCGAGCGAGTTACGCTCGGTTGGGCAACGTATTCTTTGGTTAAGTGAGCGCCTGTCATGGCTGGAATCCCAACGCCATCAATTTTTAAGACATTTATCTCATGAATTAAAAACGCCACTGGCGAGTATGCGCGAGGGCACTGAATTACTGGCTGACCAGGTTGTCGGGCCGCTTACGCCAGAGCAAAAAGAGGTGGTGAGCATTCTTGATAGCAGCAGCCGCAATTTGCAAAAACTGATCGAACAACTGCTTGATTACAACCGTAAACAGGCGGACAGTGCGGTGGAACTGGAGAATGTTGAATTAGCACCGCTGGTGGAGACAGTGGTTTCTGCTCATAGCCTGCCCGCACGGGCTAAAATGATGCATACCGACGTCGATCTCAAAGCAACAGCTTGCCTGGCGGAGCCAATGCTGCTGATGAGCGTACTGGATAATCTTTACTCCAATGCGGTGCACTACGGGGCTGAATCCGGTAACATTTGCCTTCGCAGCAGTTCACATGGTGCGCGGGTTTATATTGATGTCATCAATACAGGCACGCCCATTCCGCAAGAGGAACGCGCCATGATCTTCGAACCCTTTTTTCAGGGAAGCCACCAGCGAAAAGGGGCGGTGAAGGGCAGCGGTCTGGGATTAAGCATTGCCAGGGATTGTATTCGCCGTATGCAAGGGGAACTGTATCTGGTCGACGAGAGCGGGCAAGACGTTTGTTTCCGCATTGAATTACCGTCGTCGAAAAACACGAAATAATGCTAACAGCCTATCCTATCAGGCTATTTTATTTGTCAGTTCGGCTCCGGGCAGTGCTCGAAATCTTCACGTACGATATGTACGCTCCGGTTTCTCCGCGCTGTCCATGTCCAGACTGTCTGCAACAATTACGCCCACTGGGATAGGCTTTAAGTCTGGTGAATATGCGACACATTTTTCAACGATTATTGCCCCGACGGCTGTGGCTGGCAGGGCTGCCATGTCTGGCATTGCTGGGTTGCGTGCAGAATCACAATAAGCCAGCCATTGATACGCCAGCAGAAGAAAAAATTCCGGTTTATCAACTGGCTGACTATCTTTCTACTGAATGTAGCGACATCTGGGCGCTGCAAGGTAAATCAACCGAAACCAATCCGCTTTACTGGCTGCGGGCGATGGATTGTGCTGATCGTTTAATGCCTGCGCAGTCGCGTCAGCAAGCTCGCCAATATGACGACGGCTGCTGGCAAAATACCTTTAAACAAGGGATTTTGCTCGCCGACGCCAAAATTACGCCGTATGAGCGCCGCCAGCTGGTCGCGCGTATTGAAGCGTTAAGTACCGAGATCCCGGCACAGGTTCGCCCACTGTATCAACTCTGGCGCGACGGTCAGGCGCTGCAACTGCAACTGGCGGAAGAGCGCCAACGTTACAGTAAACTCCAGCAGTCCAGCGACAGCGAGCTGGATACATTGCGCCAGCAACATCACGTTCTACAGCAGCAACTGGAACTCACCACCCGCAAGCTGGAAAACCTGACCGATATTGAACGCCAGCTCTCGACCCGCAAACCGGCTGGAAATTTCTCGCCGGATACGCCGCACGAGAGTGAAAAGCCCGCGCCATCCACCCATGAGGTCACTCCTGATGAGCCATAAACCTGCGCATTTATTATTGGTCGATGACGATCCGGGATTGCTGAAACTGCTTGGCCTGCGCCTGACCAGCGAAGGCTACAGTGTGGTCACGGCGGAAAGTGGCGCTGAAGGATTACGGGTACTGAATCGCGAAAAAGTAGATTTAGTTATCAGCGACCTGCGGATGGATGAAATGGACGGTATGCAGCTATTTGCTGAAATCCAGAAAGTGCAGCCGGGAATGCCAGTAATTATTCTTACTGCGCATGGTTCTATCCCCGATGCCGTTGCTGCAACACAGCAGGGCGTTTTTAGTTTCCTCACCAAGCCTGTCGACAAAGACGCGCTATATCAGGCAATTGACGATGCGCTGGAGCAATCCGCGCCAGCCACCGATGAACGCTGGCGCGAGGCAATTGTCACCCGCAGCCCGCTGATGCTGCGTTTGCTGGAACAGGCGCGGCTGGTGGCGCAATCAGACGTCAGCGTTTTGATTAACGGTCAGAGCGGCACCGGGAAAGAGATTTTCGCCCAGGCTATCCACAACGCCAGCCCGCGCAACAGCAAACCATTTATTGCTATTAACTGTGGCGCATTGCCCGAGCAATTGCTGGAGTCGGAGCTGTTTGGTCATGCGCGTGGCGCGTTTACTGGCGCTGTCAGCAATCGCGAAGGTTTATTCCAGGCGGCGGAAGGCGGAACGCTATTTCTCGATGAAATTGGCGATATGCCTGCGCCGTTACAGGTCAAACTGCTGCGCGTGTTGCAGGAGCGTAAAGTGCGCCCGCTGGGCAGTAACCGCGATATTGATATCAATGTGCGGATTATTTCTGCCACTCACCGTGATCTGCCAAAAGCGATGGCGCGCGGGGAATTCCGCGAAGATCTCTATTACCGCCTCAACGTTGTCAGCCTGAAAATTCCGGCTCTGGCAGAGCGCACAGAAGACATTCCGCTTCTGGCAAATCACCTGTTGCGCCAGGCGGCAGAGCGACATAAACCGTTTGTCCGCGCGTTCTCCACTGATGCGATGAAACGCCTGATGACCGCTAGCTGGCCGGGTAATGTGCGCCAGTTGGTCAACGTGATTGAACAGTGCGTGGCGCTGACCTCATCTCCGGTTATTAGCGATGCATTAGTAGAGCAGGCGCTGGAGGGTGAAAACACGGCGCTGCCAACCTTTGTTGAGGCACGTAATCAGTTTGAACTCAACTATTTGCGTAAGCTGCTGCAAATTACCAAAGGCAACGTCACCCACGCGGCGAGAATGGCGGGGCGCAACCGGACAGAATTTTATAAACTGCTTTCCCGACACGAGCTGGATGCAAACGATTTCAAGGAATGAATTGGCGTTATGTGTTACGTTTAGCAGATCAAAAGACAGGCGACCTTTTCAAGGAATAGCATGAAAAAGATTGATGCGATTATAAAACCCTTCAAGCTGGACGATGTCCGCGAAGCACTGGCCGAAGTCGGTATTACCGGCATGACGGTGACCGAAGTGAAAGGCTTTGGTCGCCAGAAAGGCCATACCGAGCTGTACCGCGGCGCGGAGTATATGGTGGATTTTCTGCCGAAAGTGAAAATTGAGATTGTCGTACCGGACGACATTGTCGATACCTGTGTCGATACCATTATTCGCACGGCGCAAACCGGCAAAATCGGTGACGGTAAAATCTTCGTCTTTGACGTGGCACGGGTCATTCGCATCCGTACCGGTGAAGAGGACGACGCGGCAATTTAAACCGCGTCAAGGGTTGCCGGATGTTTCCATCCGGCAACATCAAATTACAGCACCTTATGCGGGCCAAAGCATTCGTAATAAATGTTTTCCTGCTTCACGCCCAGATCCACTAACTGTTTCGCGGTAAACTGCATGAAGCCAACCGGGCCGCAGAGATAGAACTGCATTGTCGGATCGCTGAACGCACCTTCCAGTTTGCTCAAATCCATCAGACCTTCGCTATCAAACTGACCTTTAGCGCGATCGGCTTCGCTCGGCTGACGATACCAGGTGTGCGCGGTAAAGCGCGGCAGTGACTGCCCCAGTTCCTTAACTTCATCGGCAAAGGCGTGAACATCGCCATTTTCTGCCGCATGGAACCAGTTCACTTGTGCTGTGTGGCCTGCTTTTGCCAGCGTGTCGAGCATTGCCAGCATTGGCGTTTGACCAACACCGGAAGAGATTAACGTCACTGGTGTGTCATCTGCGACAGCCATAAAGAAATCACCTGCCGGAGCGACCAGTTTCACGACATCGCCAACATTGGCGTGATTGTGCAACCAGTTGGATACCTGCCCACCCTCTTCGCGTTTCACCGCAATACGATAGCCTTTGCCATCCGGTTTGCGAGTCAAAGAGTACTGACGAATTTCCTGATGCGGGAAACCTTCCGGCTTCAGCCAGACGCCGAGATATTGCCCCGGACGGTATTCTGCCACTGCGCCACCGTCGACCGGCTCCAGTTCGAAGCTGGTGATAAGCGCGCTGCGCGGTGTTTTAGCCACAATGCGGAAATCGCGAGTACCTTCCCAACCACCGGCTTTGCTGGCGTTTTCGTTATAGATTTCCGCCTCGCGATTGATAAATACATTAGCCAGTACACCATAGGCTTTACCCCACGCGTCCAGCACTTCCTGCCCCGGGCTGAACATTTCGTCCAGCGTTGCCAACAGGTGTTCACCGACGATGTTGTACTGTTCCGGTTTGATCTGGAAGCTGGTGTGCTTCTGCGCGATTTTTTCTACCGCTGGCAGCAGCGCAGGCAGGTTTTCAATATTACTGGCGTAGGCGGCAATAGCGTTAAACAGGGCTTCACGTTGATCGCCATTACGCTGGTTACTCATGTTAAAAATTTCTTTGAGTTCTGGGTTATGAGTAAACATACGGTCGTAGAAATGGGCGGTTAACTTTGGCCCCGTTTCCACCAGTAAAGGGATGGTGGCTTTTACTGTAGCGATGGTTTGAGCGTCAAGCATATGGTCTTCCTTTTTTTGCATCTTAATTGATGTATTTCAAATGCATCTTATAAAAAATAGCCCTGCAATGTAAATGGTTCTTTGGTGTTTTTCAGAAAGAATGTGATGAAGTGAAAAATTTGCATCACAAACCTGAAAAGAAATCCGTTTCCGGTTGCAAGCTCTTTATTCTCCAAAGCCTTGCGTAGCCTGAAGGTAATCGTTTGCGTAAATTCCTTTGTCAAGACCTGTTATCGCACAATGATTCGGTTATACTGTTCGCCGTTGTCCAACAGGACCGCCTATAAAGGCCAAAAATTTTATTGTTAGCTGAGTCAGGAGATGCGGATGTTAAAGCGTGAAATGAACATTGCCGATTATGATGCCGAACTGTGGCAGGCTATGGAGCAGGAAAAAGTACGTCAGGAAGAGCACATCGAACTGATCGCCTCCGAAAACTACACCAGCCCGCGCGTAATGCAGGCGCAGGGTTCTCAGCTGACCAACAAATATGCTGAAGGTTATCCGGGCAAACGCTACTACGGCGGTTGCGAGTATGTTGATATCGTTGAACAACTGGCGATCGATCGTGCGAAAGAACTGTTCGGCGCTGACTACGCTAACGTCCAGCCGCACTCCGGCTCCCAGGCTAACTTTGCGGTCTACACCGCGCTGCTGGAACCAGGTGATACCGTTCTGGGTATGAACCTGGCGCATGGCGGTCACCTGACTCACGGTTCTCCGGTTAACTTCTCCGGTAAACTGTACAACATCGTTCCTTACGGTATCGATGCTACCGGTCATATCGACTACGCCGATCTGGAAAAACAAGCCAAAGAACACAAGCCGAAAATGATTATCGGTGGTTTCTCTGCATATTCCGGCGTGGTGGACTGGGCGAAAATGCGTGAAATCGCTGACAGCATCGGTGCTTACCTGTTCGTTGATATGGCGCACGTTGCGGGCCTGGTTGCTGCTGGCGTCTACCCGAACCCGGTTCCTCATGCTCACGTTGTTACTACCACCACTCACAAAACCCTGGCGGGTCCGCGCGGCGGCCTGATCCTGGCGAAAGGTGGTAGCGAAGAGCTGTACAAAAAACTGAACTCTGCCGTTTTCCCTGGTGGTCAGGGCGGTCCGTTGATGCACGTAATCGCCGGTAAAGCGGTTGCTCTGAAAGAAGCGATGGAGCCTGAGTTCAAAACTTACCAGCAGCAGGTCGCGAAAAACGCTAAAGCGATGGTAGAAGTGTTCCTCGAGCGCGGCTACAAAGTGGTTTCCGGCGGCACTGATAACCACCTGTTCCTGGTTGATCTGGTTGATAAAAACCTGACCGGTAAAGAAGCAGACGCCGCTCTGGGCCGTGCTAACATCACCGTCAACAAAAACAGCGTACCGAACGATCCGAAGAGCCCGTTTGTGACCTCCGGTATTCGCGTGGGTACTCCGGCAATTACGCGTCGCGGCTTCAAAGAAGCAGAAGCGAAAGAACTGGCTGGCTGGATGTGTGACGTGCTGGACAGCATCAATGATGAAGCCGTTATCGAGCGCATCAAAGGTAAAGTTCTCGACATCTGCGCACGTTACCCGGTTTACGCATAAGCGAAACGGTTAATCTGTTGAAAAAAGGCTTCCTTCGGGAAGCCTTTCTACGTTATCGCGCCATCAAATCTGTCGTAACTGCGCCTCAACATACAAATAGCCAATTCCCAGCACCTGTTGTGCGCGGCTTAATTGCCCGAAGCCAATTTGCGTCGCTTTCACGCTCGGTCCTTCGTCGCGGTCGAACGGGTTAAATCCTGTCTGGCGAATAATAGTATTAAGCCAGTTCTCACCAAAGGCACAACTGCGACCGTACAACCAAATCTGATTAATATTGAGGATGTTGAGGAAGTTATACAGACTCAAACCAATGGCATTGGCAGAGCGATCAACCCAGCTGGTGATCCACGGTTCTCCACTCTGCCAGGCAGCGATTAACTGCGCGGTTGTCAGTTTTTCAGGATCAAGCTGAGTATTAACCGGTTGTGATTTTAGCCATACCCGCGCCTGTTTTTTTAATGCACTTAACGAGGCGACGGTTTCCAGGCAGCCGTAACGTCCACAGTCGCAGACGACGCCATCCGGATTAACGATGGTGTGACCAATTTGTCCGCTACCATACAAACTGCCGCGATAAATTTGCTCGTTAATCACGAACGACGAGCCAATGCCGTAATCAACGTTGATCACGCAGAAATCCCGTTCCTGCGAATTATTTTGCCATTTCTCCGCCAGCGCCAGCATCACGCAGTCATTATCGACCATCACCCGAATGCCCAGCTTCTCTTCCAGCAGATACTTCACCTCAACCGGCGTTGTCCACGGCGCTTGCGGCATGGTTTGCGACACGCCGGTCACCGGATCAACCTGACCGTGGATTGCCAGCGCCAGATTGATGGTGCGGTCCGGCCACAATTTACGGTGGCGATGCCAGCATTTTTCGATTTCGGACAGCAGCGCCTGCGGCGTCGGTGCATCAATCTGTAAATACTCAAATTCACCTTTCGGACTTAAACAAGCATTAGCAACCTGACACTCAATACTGGTGGGCGTCACGTTCAGGCACAGCGTCCAGTCACCTTCCGGCGCAATCAGCCATGTACCGCTACTATGCCCGCGCGTCTGGCTTTCATCGTCAATATTCACCACCCGTTTTTCGCTTTCCAGTTCCTGCAAAATATTACTGACTGCCGGAATCGAAATTTGCGCCAGCCGGGCCAGCGTTGATTTATTGGCGCGCTTTTGCCGGTACAGCAGTTCCAGAATCACGCATTTGTTATGGTGGCGAATCTGTTGATTGTTAATGCAGGCTCTCATCTTCACTAAACCTTGTTTAGTTAATTGCGTGATTATTCCGCGAAAACATTGCCAGATTGTTCAATACACTGCCACAAATCTTTTAATTCAGTATGTCTTGTTAATATTGAGGGCACCATGACTCCAGTAAAAGTGTGGCAAGAGCGCGTTGAGATCCCGACCTATGAAACCGGGCCGCAGGATATACATCCCATGTTCCTGGAAAATCGCGTTTATCAGGGATCGTCCGGCGCGGTTTATCCCTACGGCGTGACCGATACGCTGAGCGAGCAGAAAACCCTGAAATCCTGGCAGGCGGTGTGGCTGGAAAACGACTACATCAAAGTGATGATCCTGCCGGAACTGGGCGGTCGGGTGCATCGCGCGTGGGATAAAGTGAAACAGCGCGATTTTGTTTATCACAATGAAGTCATTAAACCTGCGCTGGTGGGGCTGCTGGGGCCGTGGATTTCCGGTGGGATTGAGTTTAACTGGCCGCAACATCATCGCCCGACCACCTTTATGCCCGTTGATTTCACCCTCGAAGCCCATGAAGACGGTGCACAGACGGTGTGGGTAGGCGAAACGGAGCCGATGCATGGTTTACAGGTGATGACAGGTTTCACCCTGCGCCCTGACCGGGCGGCGCTGGAAATCGCCAGCCGCGTCTATAACGGTAACGCCACGCCGCGTCATTTCTTGTGGTGGGCCAACCCGGCAGTGAAAGGGGGGGAAGGGCATCAGAGCGTTTTCCCACCGGATGTGACTGCGGTGTTTGATCACGGCAAACGGGCCGTCTCCGCTTTCCCCATCGCCACCGGCACTTACTACAAAGTGGACTACTCCGCCGGAGTGGACATTTCTTGCTATAAAAATGTGCCTGTTACAACCTCATATATGGCCGAAAAATCGCAGTACGATTTTGTCGGCGCGTGGTGTCACGATGAAGATGGCGGTTTGCTGCACGTTGCCAACCACCATATTGCGCCAGGTAAAAAACAGTGGAGTTGGGGACACAGTGAATTTGGCCAGGCGTGGGATAAGAGTCTGACCGACAATAACGGCCCGTATATCGAACTGATGACCGGTATTTTTGCCGATAACCAGCCCGATTTTACCTGGCTTGATGCTTACGAAGAGAAGCGTTTTGAGCAGTATTTCCTGCCTTATCATTCTTTGGGCATGGTGCAAAATGCCTCCCGCGATGCGGTGATAAAACTCCAGCGTAGTAAGCGGGGGATTGAGTGGGGGCTGTATGCCATCTCTCCGTTGAACGGATACCGCCTGGCGATCCGCGAAATCGGCAAATGCAACGCGTTACTTGATGATGCCGTGGCACTGATGCCTGCGACCGCCATCCAGGGCGTGTTGCACGGTATCAATCCTGAAAGGCTGACCATTGAGCTCTCCGATGCCGACGGCAATATTGTACTGAGTTATCAGGAACATCAGCCGCAAGAGTTGCCGTTGCTGGACGTCGCCAAAGCGCCACTGGCAGCACAAGACATTACCAGTACAGATGAAGCCTGGTTTATCGGTCAGCATCTGGAGCAATATCATCACGCCAGCCGTTCACCGTTCGATTACTACCTGCGCGGCGTGGCGCTGGATCCGCTGGATTACCGCTGTAACCTGGCGCTGGCGATGCTGGAATATAACCGCGCCGATTTCCCGCAAGCGGTGGCGTATGCCACTCAGGCTCTGAAACGCGCACATGCGCTGAACAAAAATCCGCAGTGCGGACAGGCGAGTTTGATTCGCGCCAGTGCTTACGAACGTCAGGGACAATATCAACAAGCCGAAGAGGATTTCTGGCGTGCGGTCTGGAGCGGCAACAGCAAAGCCGGTGGCTATTATGGCCTGGCACGACTGGCGGCGCGTAATGGTAACTTCGACGCTGGTCTGGATTTTTGCCAACAAAGTCTTCGCGCCTGCCCAACCAATCAGGAAGTGCTTTGCCTGCATAATCTGCTGCTGGTGTTAAGTGGTCGTCAGGACAACGCGCGTGTGCAGCGCGAGAAACTGCTGCGCGATTATCCGCTGAACGCCACTCTGTGGTGGCTGAACTGGTTCGATGGTCGTAGCGAATCAGCTCTCGCGCAGTGGCGCGGTCTGTGTCAGGGACGCGACGTTAACGCCCTGATGACCGCCGGGCAACTGATTAACTGGGGAATGCCCACCCTGGCGGCAGAGATGCTGAACGCACTGGACTGCCAGCGCACGCTGCCGCTTTACCTGCAAGCCAGCTTGCTGCCGAAAGCCGAACGTGGCGAACTGGTCGCAAAAGCCATTGATGTCTTCCCGCAGTTTGTCCGTTTCCCGAATACGCTGGAAGAAGTGGCGGCGCTGGAGAGTATTGAAGAGTGCTGGTTTGCTCGCCATTTACTGGCCTGCTTCTACTACAACAAACGTAGCTACAACAAAGCCATTGCCTTTTGGCAACGTTGCGTAGAGATGTCGCCGGAGTTTGCCGACGGCTGGCGCGGGTTAGCGATCCATGCGTGGAATAAGCAACACGATTATGAGCTGGCCGCGCGTTATCTTGATAATGCTTATCAGCTTGCGCCGCAGGATGCACGTCTGCTTTTCGAACGGGATTTGCTTGATAAGTTAAGTGGAGCCACACCGGAGAAACGACTGGCGCGTCTGGAAAATAATCTGGAAATTGCGCTGAAACGCGACGACATGACCGCAGAACTGCTCAATTTGTGGCATCTCACGGGTCAGGCAGACAAAGCGGCGGACATTCTCGCCACGCGTAAATTCCACCCGTGGGAAGGCGGGGAAGGGAAGGTCACCAGTCAGTTTATCCTCAACCAGTTATTACGCGCCTGGCAGCATCTTGATGCCAGAGAGCCGCAGCAGGCCAGCGAACTGCTTCATGCCGCGCTGCATTATCCGGAGAATTTAAGCGAAGGCCGTTTACCGGGGCAAACTGATAACGACATCTGGTTCTGGCAGGCGATATGCGCCAACGCGCAGGGCGATGAAACTGAAGCGATGCGTTGTTTACGTCTGGCGGCGACCGGCGATCGCACCATTAACATCCACAGTTATTACAACGATCAGCCGGTTGATTATCTCTTCTGGCAAGGAATGGCGCTGCGACTGCTGGGTGAACAGCAAACCGCACAGCAACTGTTTAGTGAAATGAAACAGTGGGCGCAAGAGATGGCGAAAACCAGTATTGAGGCGGATTTCTTTGCTGTTTCACAACCTGACCTGTTATCGCTGTATGGCGATTTACAACAGCAGCATAAAGAAAAATGCCTGATGGTGGCGATGCTGGCGTCCGCGGGACTCGGGGAGGTTGCGCAATATGAGTCTGCTCGCGCTGAATTGACGGCGATTAATCCGGCCTGGCCGAAAGCGGCATTATTCACCACTGTGATGCCTTTTATTTTTAACTACGTTCACTAAACCCTATTAACTGTAATATTTGGTAATGCTGCCAACTTACTGATTTAGTGTATGATGGTGATTTTAAGGTGCTTGCGTGGCTTCCATTTCCATCAGATGTCCTTCCTGCTCCGCTACTGAAGGCGTGGTGCGTAACGGCAAAAGCACTGCCGGACATCAGCGCTATCTCTGCTCTCATTGCCGTAAAACATGGCAACTACAGTTCACTTACACCGCCTCTCAGCCCGGTACGCACCAGAAA